>CAJOEQ010000042.1 GCA_905233515.1 uncultured Synergistales bacterium | reverse complement strand
CTATCATTTGAGCGACTCCGAGCAAAATCCCCGGCACGATTCCCGTCATGAAAAGCGCACCCGTTGAACAGCTCGCAATCCCCGAATATACTACCATTGTTATACTCGGCGGAATTATTGAACCCAGAGTCGACGATGCCGCAGTAACTCCTACTGAAGTCCCTTTGTCATAGCCTTGACGCTCCATTGCTGGAATAAAAATTTTCCCGACTCCTGAAGTGTCAGCCTGTGAAGATCCGGAAATCCCCGCAAATACCATTGAGACGAGAACATTTGCATATGCTAGACCGCCTTTTTTGTGTCCTACTAAATCACAAATGCACTCGATTAATTTTTCAGTGATCCCGCCCTCATTCATTAAGTTTGCTGCGAGAATAAATAACGGCACTGCTAAAAGTGTAAAACTGTTAAGGCCGTTGAACATCTTTGTAAATACTACTGTGTTAGGAATAGCAGGAAGGCACGCAATACCCGTGAAAGAAACTATACCAAGTGCAAAAGCTATAGGCACGCCAATCGCTATAAATCCTACGAACATAATTATTAATACAGTACCGAGCATTATTTGCCGTCTCCTTTCATGAGTTTGCCGATCTCGTTAAATATCCCGTAAATTAAATAAATTGCTCCAGTTGCGCCGCAAATGGGAATACACAGCCAAGTCGGGCCGCGCTTCATTGTAGGAATATTAACCCACCTGAAATTCCAGAATTGTTTTGCTGCTAAATATCCGTAATAAATCATTAAGACGCAGAAAACTAGCACAATAATATCTATAATAATTTGCAGGAAAATTTTAGCTTTCTCATTTTTTAACGAGTCATAAAGGCTAGTAAATGCAAAATGAGCGTTTGAATGCACCATCGCGCCCGCTCCCATGAAGACAGCCCATATAAATGAATACATGCTAACGTCTTCAGTCCACATAGCAGCGACTCCCATATAACGACATATAATTTGATATACGACTGTTACGAGAAATATAAGCAAAAATAAACCGCCTATAGCAATTTGTATTTTTTGCAAGCCGTCAATTAATTTTTTCATGAAATTTTCACCTCGAATAACAAAAAAAGAAAGACGGACTCAAAATCCATCTTTCTTAAAATATTTTAATTATTATTTCGCAGCTGCACGAATCATATTTAATTGATCCTGCATATTATTTTGTTGCGCAAAATTATCTTGAATCGGTGCCGCTATTGCCTTAAATGCCGCTATATCAATTTCTGCAAATTCCGTGATGATTGCTCCGTCATTCTTGGCTCTCTCTTTTGATTCCCCGAACATTTTATAAGTTATTGCGCGTTCTTCTTCTGTGCTTGCTGCGGCGGCCTGATTGATCCAGTCTTTTTGCTCGTCAGTGAGTTTATCATATCTTTCACCGCTCATTAAGAATAAACGAGTCGTAAAATCGTGATGAGTTTCTGATATATATTTGCCGTTCGCAGTCTTGTGATGTTCTTTCTGAGTCAAATTTGTATAATCATTCTCTGCACCGTCGACGACTCCCTGCTGTAAAGCCTGATAAAGTTCGCCCCATGCTACACTCGTAGGAATAGCACCGCAATTTTTAAAGAATTCTTGTTGTACAGGTGATGACTGAGTACGAATGCTCAAACCCTTTAAATCTTCAGGTTTCTTGATAGCTTTCTTTGCGTAAACGTCGCGCACTGATGAACTCCAATAGCCCATAATTCTGAATTGATTGTAAGTTTTCTCAAGAACTATTTTGCGCATTGCTTGGCCGAAATCGCCGTCTAAACACTTCTCCCAGTGTTCGAAACTGTCAAATAAATATTCAAGCGATAAAATATCAATTTCAGGAACTCCGATTGCTGTCATAAATCCCGGTGAGGCGACTACTAAATCAGCAGCTCCCATGATTAATTTTTCGATGAGTTCTGACTCATTTTCTCCGAGCGTGCCTTTATGGACTGTAACTTGAATTTTCCCGCCTGAGACTTTTTCTGCAACTTCCTTGAATTTGTCTAAACCGTAACTATATGGATTAGTCAAATCCGTCTGATTAGATGCGATAATTAACGACAATTCCGGCTCAGCAAACGACACAGAGGCCGTGAGAGCTAATACAAGGGCAAAAACAAATAAAAATTTTTTCATGAATATAAATCCTTCTTTCTATAATAAAATTTTGGAAATAAATTACTTGAGATTATATATATCTTATTTATAAGGGTCAATAATTGATAAATACTATTTTCAAGTAAGACGCTATAAAAATTTAGAGTATAATTATTCTTATTTTGACTCGAAGAAGGGGAATAATTAATCATGAAATTAGAATTAGAGCGTCAAAGTTTTCTCAAAGCATGGCAGACCGCCGAGAAATCAGCCAGCACTAAAAGCCCTAAGGACATAATCAGCGCGATTCTTGTCAAAGCCGACGAAAATAATAACGTAACTCTTGAAGCTACTGACCTTAAAAGCTCCGTTAAATGCCGTGCCGCCGGAGTTAGAGTAATTGAACCCGGTGAGGCGGTATTATCTATTAATATATTTGGAAATTTGCTCAAGAAAATAACCGAGAAAAATATCATTCTTGAAGTTAATCAAGAAAGAGGCCTATTAATTGCAGGCAAAAACAAAGCAAGATTTGCTATTTTCAATGTTGATGACTTCCCGAAATTGCCTGACAGCGGCCAAGCTGAATTAATTTGCGAAATAATGAACGCTGATTTAATTAGACTCATAAATGAAGGCACTGCAGCAAGTTCACAGCCTCAAGACTTCCCGAAATATTTAGGCACTTGTTTATTCAGGACTTCAATGGGAGACTCAAACGAGATAAAATCAGTATCAACTGACGGAAAGAGACTCGCACTCTCTAAAATGTTATTAAATAATGTGCAAAAAGTTCAAGATTTAATGCTCCCTTCAGCCGCGTTAAAAGAGTTAAGCAAAATGCTAGTAACAAGTAACGCCGAAGATACAGTAAAAATCTTGTCAGATAATTCCGTAGCGTGGTTTGCTTTGCCTGAAATTGAGTACTCAATAAGATTAATCGACTCTACATTTCCGAACTATGAGCGCATATTAAATAATGAGACTCGAACGACCCTAAGAATTTCGCGTGATAAATTACTTACTGTTATAGACCGAATTGATATTATTGCACGAACGACTCCGGCTCATATAATGGCATTATTGCTTGAAGCGAACGGGGAATTAGTAATCACTGCACGAGCTCCGGAGGCAGGAACAACGCGCGAATTTCTTGACGCAGGAATCGACGGCGATAATATGCAAATAGGCTTTAACGTCAGCTATTTTGAGGACGGCTTAAGGGCTTTAGGGTCAGGCGATATAGTTATAGAGTTCAGCCACGAAGAAGGACAGTGCAGAATGACCCGCAGTGAAGATAATAATTTCTTGTATATGTTAATGCCCGCTCGTTTGAGCATGCAGGATACAATAGCAGACGACGAAATAGGAGATTTTGCACCGTCTCAAGAAAATTATAATCAGGAAAATCAAGACGATAATAATAGCAGTCAAGAACAGCCGCAAGAATCACAAGAAAATAATAATCCTGAAAATAACAATCCTGATGAAAATCACGAGCCTGTATATTAAAAATTTCAGGAATTTACAGCCCGGCTTGAAACTAGATTTTGAGTCGGGTATTAATTTGATTCTCGGGCAAAATGGCAGCGGTAAGACAAATTTATTAGAGTCATTAAGCATTCTATCAGGGTGGGGGGCATTCTCACGCACTAAAAATTTAATCACATGGGATAATCCGAGTCAAAACGCTTTGATTTCCGCGAAAATTTCAGGAGAAGAAAATTTCACAGTCAACGCAAATATTTCGTCAAAGATTTCATTAAAATTATTTGACAAGCCTATATCATGCACTGATTTAAGATTGATTTTGCCGTCAATGATATTTTTAACAAGCGACGTTAATTTAATAGACTCTTCACCTGCTGCGAGAAGATTATTTATTGATAGATTATGCGCGTTATTTGTGCCTGTTTACGCAAAAAAATTATCAGACTTCAAATTTATAGCAAGAAAACGGGCGGCACTGCTCAAAGAAAATAAATCACCTGAAAGCACCTCGATATTATTTTGTCAGCTCGGAGGGTTTATAATGTCGACTCGGCGTAAAGTCTTGAATTTATTGCGTGATTTATTCCCAGCTGATAAATTATTGCTTGAATTTTTGCCGGTTATAAAGCCTGACTCATGCGAGAAATGTTTACAGGAATTCATAAAGCGCGAGTCCTTCAGAGAACGCAAGGCACAAAGAGTCATATGCGGGCCGAGTTTTGACGAACTTGCTATAAATTTAGCTGACAGTAACAGGCCGGCAGCTGATTCACTGAGTCGAGGGCAAAAACGAAGATTGATACTTTATATAATAATCACAGCGGGCAAATTAATAGAATCAAGACTAAAACGCGCGCCGATTCTTTTACTTGATGAT
This sequence comes from uncultured Synergistales bacterium, assembly GCA_905233515.1. GTDB lineage: Bacteria > Synergistota > Synergistia > Synergistales > Aminobacteriaceae > JAFUXM01. The sequence goes on along the minus strand of CAJOEQ010000042.1, from coordinate 2,531 downwards.
TTCACTTCAGAGTTAGACTCACAAGGGCGGGAATTTGTACAGAGTGAATTAATAAAAACTGGCTGGCAAATTTTTATCACTGCACCTGAAAGGCCATTCAAGACTACAAAGCATAATAATATTTTCTCGTTTATAATACACTAAAAATTTAAATATTTTATTTAATGAGAGGGATTAATAAATTTGTTTCGTGCTTCATATGACGTAATTATAATAGGCGGCGGTCACGCAGGTTGTGAGGCTGCTTTAGCTTGTGCAAAAATGGGCTGTAAAACTTTAATGCTGAATTTAAGCGTAGATAACACAGCTTTAATGCCTTGTAATCCTTCAATAGGAGGCCCCGCAAAAGGTCATCTTGTTCGAGAAGTCAGCGCACTGGGAGGCGAACAAGCAAGAGCGGCGGATTATTCTACGTTAATGATTCGCTGGCTGAATACTTCAAAGGGTGCGGCGGTCAGGGCTTTGCGTGCTCAGTGCGACCCGGGATTATACAGCACTTATTACCGCAAATTATTGACGACACAAGAAAATCTTGACGTGAATCAGGACGAAGTTATAAAAATTTTAGTGAATAATAACAGAATTTCAGGCGTTGAGACTCGACACGGGGCAATTTATGAGAGTCGGGCTTTAGTAATTTGCGGAGGAGTCTATATAGGCTCAAAAATTTTCGTGGGAGATAAAAATTTCAAGTCCGGCCCTATGGGACAAAATAACGCTGAAAATATATTAAATTCTCTTCACGAAATCGGCATTAAAACAGGCACAATGCGAACAGATACGACTCCGAGACTAAATATTAACACTATAGATTTTTCACGGGCGACTCCTCAATTGTCAGAAAATGAGCCTTTATGCTTTGATTTCTTTAATGAGCCTAAAATTTATAATAATTCCGGTTATGCTTGTTATTTTTCACGAACGACCGAAGAGACTTATAATATTTTATCGCGAAATATAAAACGTTCGCCGCTTGTAACAGGTGATGTGAACTCACACGGCCCGCGCTATTGTCCATCAATTGAAGATAAATTTTTGCGATTTCCTGATCATATAACGCACCCGATTGTTTTCGAGCCCGTTTCACTGAATACTAATGAAGTTTACGTGCAAAATTTTTCTACGAGTCTCCCCTATGATGTTCAAGTCGAAATGATTCACTCATTGCCCGGCTGTGAGAACGCTAAAATAATTAAGCCAGGTTATGGAATCGAATATTATTATTTATTGCCGGATCAATTAAAGCACTCACTCGAAAATAAAAATATTTCAGGCTTATTCTGTGCAGGCCAAGTAAATGGGACTTCAGGCTATGAAGAGGCAGGCGCACAGGGCTTACTTGCTGGAATAAATGCGGCTTTATTCGTGAAAGATTCAGAGCCTTTGACTCTTACTCGTGATAATAGTTATCTGGGAGTCCTTGTTGATGACTTGACGACGAAAAGCACCGACGAACCGTATAGAATGCTGACGAGTCGCTGTGAGCATAGATTATTATTACGGTGGGACAATGCATTGCACAGATTATCACATTTAGGACGTAAAGCGGGCTTAATAGATGACTCAAAATGGGCATTAATTGAGCAGAGATTTTCACGAGAGAATCAAGAATTTTCACGATTAAAAGAGTCAAAATTGACTCCTTCAGACGAGATTAACAAAATTTGTGAGGACTACGGCGCGGAAATATTAATAAATTCAATCAGTCCCGCAGAATTCTTAAAGCACAGGGGAGTCAGATATGAGCTCATTAATAAAATTTGCCCGAGCGATAAAAATTTAACCCGTGAAGAAATTTCGCACATTGAGACCGAATTACGCTACACCGGCTATCTAGAACGAGAAAACAGAGTAGCTGACAGAATGAAAGATTTTGACAACGCGAAAATCCCCGCAAATTTCGATTATGACTCAGTGATAGGCTTAAGGGCTGAATGCCTGCAAAAATTGAAACATTTCAGGCCGGAATCACTGGGACATGCTTTGAGAATTTCGGGCGTAACTCCTACGGACGTGCAATTAATTTCGGTTATTCTTGCAAGAAATGAACGACGGAAAAATAAATCTTAATGTAGCGCGGTTCTTCCCGGAAGTTGTCAGGAGGCTGCAAATTTTAGACGCGGTAAAAAATTCTTGGCCGTCCATAGTTGGAGCAGCTGCAAAGCATTCAATACCGTATGATTTAATTCTTGATGATTTATACGTCGCAGCAGAGAATCAACACACAGCGCAAATGATTCAAAACATGCGGGGGAATATCACACGAGCATTTATAACGCGCTATAAATATGATAATGACGCAAAAATTAATGTAATTGTGAGACTTGGCCGGCCTCCTGTCATGAAAGCAATAAATAAACCTGCTCAAGATAATATAAAACAGGAAATTATTATTAATGATGAGCAGGTTAATAAATATATTTCAGAATGTCCGGAAGATTTGCCCGATGATGCAAAATTCGCTATTTCACATTTACGGGCATATCTTGAGAGTATTTAATTATTGAATCCTCGTCCAGTTTCCGGGATTA
>CAJOEQ010000041.1 GCA_905233515.1 uncultured Synergistales bacterium | reverse complement strand
GGGTGGGAGTAGAATAATAGAGTAAAATATAATTATCTTCACAATATCTGCACACAGTAGGGAGGCCGTTTTTTATTGAGTAAATATATTCTTGCAATAGATCAGAGCACACAAGGAACTAAAGCACTATTATTTGACGATAAAGGCATTTTATTATGTCGGACTGATAAAGCGCACCGGCAAATTGTTAATAATCTCGGCTGGGTTGAGCATGATTTGCGCGAAATTTATAATAACACCCTTGAAGTAGTAAAAAATTTAGTCGACAAAGCCGGCATAAATAAATCAGAAATTTACGCGTTAGGAATCAGCAATCAGCGCGAGACTTCCGCATGTTGGGACAAGAGAACGGGCGAACCTGTATATAATGCTATAGTCTGGCAGTGTTCACGAGGTGCGGCAATTTGTGAAGAGTTAGCAAGACAAGGCCACTCGCAAATAATTCATGATAAGACAGGTATAAATTTATCGCCGTATTTTCCTGCTGCAAAATTAGCTTGGATATTTCAGAATGTAGACGGCGTGAAGGAATTAGCAGACTCAAATAATATCGCAGTCGGGACAATTGACTCGTGGCTTGTTTATAAATTAACAGGCGGGACTCGTCATCAAACGGATTATTCTAATGCGTCAAGGACTCAATTATTTAATATAAATTCTCTCACATGGGACGATGATTTATTAAATTTATTCGGCATAAATAAAACTTGTATGGCTGAAATCACGGACTCAGACGGCGATTTTGGAATGACTGATTTTGACGGCTGGCTTGATAAAAAAATTCCCATTTGCGGAGTCTTAGGCGATTCTCATGGTGCTTTATTCGGTCAGGGCTGTCTAAATCCCGGCATGATTAAGGCGACTTATGGGACTGGCTCATCAGTTATGATGAATATCGGCGGGAAAATTTCAATGAGCGATAAAATTGTAACGAGTCTTGCTTGGAAAATTAACGGTCGAGTCAATTACGTTTTAGAAGGCAATATAAATTATACTGGAGCTGTTATAACTTGGCTGAAGGATGATTTAAAATTAATCACGAATCCCGGCGAGACAGAAGAACTTGCAAGAAATGCGAACAAAGGCGATAAAACGTATTTAGTTCCTGCATTTTCCGGACTGGGTGCGCCTTACTGGGACTCTCATGCGAGCGCGTGTATTGTAGGAATGACTCGGGCAACTGGGAGAAATGAAATTGTTCGTGCTGCACTTGACTGCATAGCTTATCAGATAGCAGATATTATTAACGAGATGAGAACGGGCGCGGGGATTCCAGTTAATGAATTACGAGTCGACGGCGGACCGACGAGAAACAGCTATTTAATGCAATTTCAGAGCGATTTATTAAATATTCCTGTGAGAATTCCCGACTCTGAAGAATTATCAGGCATCGGCGCGGCTTATTGTGCGGGACTCTCGGCAAATTTATATAACAATGAAATTTTTAATAATTTAAAGCGTGTCAGTTATTCCCCTTCAATGCCCGAGTCTGATAGAATTAATTTATATAACGGTTGGAAAAATGCCGTAACAAAATCACGGTAAATTTTTATAAATATATAAAGAAAGAAGGCAAAATTTTATGTCATTAAGCAAATTAACAGGTGAGTTTTTAAGCGACGAACAAATAAGCTCACTCAACGCAGCAGCCAAACGAGCAAGAGCAGCAGCCCTCACTATGGTAAGTGCGGCCAAGTCAGGACACCCGGGCGGTGCTTTCTCAAGCATGGAAATGTTTTTATCAGTCTACGGGATCGCAAATTTAACTCCTGAGAATTGCAGCGATTTAAATCGTGATTACGTTGTAATTTCTCACGGACACACAAGTGCGGGCGTATATGCTGCATTATCTGAATGGGGCTTTGTTGACAGAGAAGAGGCAATGGCACATTTTAGAAATTGCGGATCAGCTTTTCAAGGCCACGTAACCCGCGAAGTTCCCGGAATTGACTGGGGCACCGGAAATTTAGGGCAGGGACTTTCAGCCGGAGCAGGTTTTGCACTCGCTCAACGCGCAAATAATTATAATGGCCGAGTTTATGTCTTAATGGGTGACGGCGGACAAACTAAGGGACAATTAGCAGAAGCAAGACGCATTGCTGTTAAAGAAAATTTAACGGGACTTGTTGCTCTTGTTGACTGGAATGATATTCAGATTTCAGGAAATCGTAATAAAGTCATGCCGTGCGATTTAAAAGCGTTATGGGCTGCTGACGGCTGGGAAGTTATCGAAGTCGACGGGCATTCATTCAAAGATTTGTATAACGCTCTCAAGAATGCAGGTTCACACGGAAAGCCCAGCGTTTTATTATGTCATACTGTTATAGGTAAAGACGGACTCAAAATGGAAGGAATTCCCGACTATCACGGCAAACCTGTAACTCCTGAAATGTATGACGAGATTATGAAACATTTAGGAGAAGACCCTGCGACTCTCACAAAGGCACTCGAACGACGTAAACAAGGACCGAGCTATAAAGGCCGCAAAATTGATTATCCCGCTGCACCTGTTATTGAGACTGGGACTCCGTTTAACTATGAGGGCGCAAAAGTCAGCGACAACCGCGGCGCATTTGGTAAGGCACTTGCTGATGTTGGCAAATTGAATTACAAGAAGGACGGGAAGACTCCCATTTTAGTATTTGACTGCGATTTAAAACCTTCTGTTATGACTGGCGGCTTTATGAATGAGGCTCCGGATAATTTCATTCAGTGCGGTATTCAAGAACATTGCGTTGCTACCATGTCAGGAACTGCGAGCATTGCCGGCGTTGTTTCTTTATGGGCTGATTTCGGCGTATTTGGTATCGACGAGGTATTTAATCAGCAGAGACTCAACGATATAAATCACGCTGGAAATAAAACAGTTTTGACTCACGTCGGGCTCGATGTCGGAGAAGACGGAAAGACTCATCAATGCATTGATTATGTAGGCTTGTTACATAATACTTTCGGCTGGAAATTAGTAGTCCCAGTTGACCCGAATCAGACTGACAGGGCGACCCGCTGGATGTTAGCAACTCCCGGGGATATTTGTTTAGCAGTAGGACGCAGCAAAATTGACGGTCTCAAAGAATTTGCGGGCGATTATAAATTTGAGTACGGCAAAGCTGTTAAATTACGTGAAGGCAAAGACGGCTCAATTTTCGCACTCGGTTATACGGCGCAGATAGCATTAAAAGCAGCTGACACCCTAGCAAGCGAGAAAAATTTAAATGTTGCAGTCTGGGCAGTCTCTTGTCCGTTATCTCCTGATATGGACGCAATAAAAGAAGCAGCAAAAACGGGCGTAATTCTCACCGTTGAAGATCATCACGTTAATACGGGAATGGGCGCAATTATGGTAATTGAGGCAGCACGCGCAGGAATCGCTCTCCCGAAATTTAAGAATTTAGGCGTGAATCATTATGGAGCGTCGGGAACTTCTGATCAAGTTCGCAAAGAAATGGGCATTGATGCCGACTCAATCGTTAAAGAGTTCTTACAGGTGAAATAAAATGAGCAATACGGCAGAATTAATTAATTCCGCAAAAACTGCACTGGGAATCGAATTCGGTTCTACTCGTATAAAAGCTATATTAATCGACTATGACGGCCACGTTTTAGCGTCGGGCTCTCATGAGTGGGAGAATAAATTAATTAATGGAGTCTGGACTTATGACTTAGCAGACGTTGACGCAGGTTTAAAGTCTTGTTACTCGTCATTGCGTAAGGACATCGAGTCAAAATACGGCGTTACTCCTAAAAAATTCGGTGCAATCGGAATCAGCGCAATGATGCACGGTTATATCGCGTTAGACTCTCAAGATAAGCAGCTCGCACCCTTTCAGACTTGGCGAAATACTAACACGACAAAATCAGCCGATTTCTTGACAGAATTATTTGATTTCAATATTCCGTTAAGATGGAGTGTCGCACATTTATATCAACGTATACTAGACAATGAGCCTCACGTTAAAAATATCGCTGGAGTCTTTACTCTAGCTGCTTATATGCACTATAAATTAACCGGTCAAAAAGTTATCGGAATCGGCGACGCTGCCGGAATGTTCCCGATTGACTCAGAAAAATTAGACTACGACGAGTCAATGATTGCGAAATTTGACGAGTTATTAAGCAAGTCCGGCTATGATTTCAAGTTACGTGATATATTCCCTCGTGTCTTAGTTGCTGGCGATGATGCAGGAAATTTGACTCCTGAGGGCGCGAAACTTTTAGACGAGTCCGGGAATTTAGAGCCGGGGATTCCTTTATGTCCACCTGAAGGCGACGCAGGTACGGGAATGACTGCAACAAATTCAGTAGCTCCACGAACTGGGAATCTTTCAGCAGGCACAAGCACTTTTGCAATGATAGTACTTGAGCACAAATTATCGAAATTACACCGTGAAATTGACATGGTAACTACTCCTTCAGGATTCCCCTGTGCAATGTCTCACGCTAATAACGGAACGAGCGATCTTAACGCTTGGATCGAAATTTTTAGCGAATTCTGCAACTTAATGGGAATCAAAGCAGACACCGGCGAATTATTTAATAAATTATATACTCATGCACTCAGCGGCGATAAAGACTGCGGGGGCTTGCTTGCTTACGGGTATTATTCAGGCGAAAATATTACATTTATAAATGAAGGCCGCCCATTATTCGCGAGAATGCCTAACAGTAAATTTAATTTAGCTAATTTCATGCTTGTGAATCTATATACTTCACTCGGAGCTGTAAAACTCGGCATGGATATTTTGCTGAAGGACGAGGGCGTTAAACTTGATAAAATAATGGGACATGGCGGACTCTTTAAAACGCCTTTAGTAATGCAGAAAGTTTTAGCCGCTGCTGTAAATTCTCCTGTAAGTGTCTTGTCAACTGCCAGCGAGGGAGGCGCGTGGGGTATTGCCTTATTAGCTGCTTACATGGTCGACGGCAAAAAAGACGGTAAACTTGAGAATTATTTAGATTCGCGAATATTCAAAGATTTAACGGGTGAGGCTGTGAGTCCTACTCCTGAAGAAGTCGCAGGTTTTGAAGAGTTCACGAAACATTATTTAGCTGGTCTTGAAATTGAGAAGGCCGCAATAAATTCTATGAAATGGTAGGAGATTATTTTATGAAAACTAGTATTCATGAAGCATTTGATCTCGGTCAAAGCATTTGGCTTGATTATATCAGCCGTGATTTAATTGCATCGGGCGGGCTTAAAAGCTGGATCGATAAGGGCGTAGTCGGAGTTACTACAAATCCATCAATTTTTGAGAACGCAATCGCGAAAACTCAAGATTATGACTCAGAAATTGCCTCACTCTCAAAAGAAGGCAAAACAAGCGCAGAAATCTACGAGATTTTGACTCTTCAGGAAGTCGGAGCCGCCGCAGATATTCTTAGACCTGTTTATGACTCGACGAATGGCAAAGACGGTTATGTTAGTCTTGAGGTCAACCCGTTAATCGCGTCTGATAAAGATACGACAATCAGCGAGGCCAAGAGATTATTTGCTTTACTCAACCGCCCGAACGTCATGATTAAGATTCCTGCAACACCTGAAGGAATTCAAGCTCTTACAGAATGTATTGCAAGCGGCGTAAATGTAAATTCGACTCTTATTTTCTCGCAAGAACAGTATATTAATGTCGCTAAAGCCTATATCGCAGGAGCAAAGAGAGCCGGTAAACAAGTTGCATCAGTTGCTTCTGTGTTCGTGTCTCGTGTTGATTCCGCCGTCGATAAATTATTAGCCGAGAAAAATAACAGCGATTTACAGGGCTGTATCGCCGTTGACGGCATTAAATTAATGTATCAGGAATTCAAGAAATTATTTGCAGGTGAGAAATTTATTCAGCGCGCATTATGGGCAAGCACAGGCACAAAGAATAAAGCATATTCTGATGTCAAATACGTTGAAGATATTATCGGAGCTAATACCGTTAATACTGTTCCGCCTGTAACTCTTGAAGCATTTGTGAATCACGGCAAAGCGGCTTTAACTCTTGAAAACGACCTAGACAAGGCCGAGTCAGATCTCAAAAAATTAGCAGCACTCGGAATTGATATAAAAGCTGTCTGCGCTAAATTACTTGAAGACGGTCTCAAATCCTTTAACGCAGCTTTTGAGTCGTTAATGGCCTCAATCGAGACTAAAGCAAAGAACTAACACGCAAATTTATACGTGATATAGCATTTAGTGAGCTGTCCTGCTTTAATTATTACATTAGGGCATGACGGCTCATTTATATTCATAGCGTTAGGGAATTGCTGGCACTCAAGCGCAAAACCTTCATGATCGTTATAATAAGCTCCATTTTTGCCCGCAGTATGTCCGATTGAATTACCCGAATAAAATTGCAATGCCGGCATGTCTGAGTAAACTTCTAAAGTGATTCCCGTCTTATCACCTTTCATAATTGCCGCCGGTTTATCGTGTTCGGGAGTCTCATAGCAATGATCATAACCGCCCTTAGCATTTATTAATTCAGGCGAATACGTAAAAATTCCGTCAATAATTTTTTTTGCTTGTCTAAAATCAAACGGAGTCCCTTCTACACTTACAGGCGGCCAAGCTGCTAATAATTCATTATCGGCTCTGCAATATCGAGCAGCATTAATTATTAACTCGTGATTTAGAATGCTCCCATTTCCGTGACCGTTCAAATTAAAATAATTATGATTCGTAATGCTCGCTGGAGTGTCTTTATCGCAAATATATTCATACTCCATTTTTAAAGCACCGTCAATGAATGAAGCACGCTCAATTAAAGTAAAATTGCCCGGAAATCCGCAGTCAAGATCAGGCGACTCAAGTTTAAATTCAACGCAGTTATCTTTAAGAGTGCTTGTAAATAATTTTTTGCGGAAACTTTGAACTCCGCCATGTAAAGTATTTCGCCCGTTGTTTCTCTCTAAATGATAAGTTACGCCGTTAAGTGTAAATTGTCCCAGCGCGATTCTATTCGCATAACGTCCGACGATTGCACCGAAATTTCTTGTGTCCTGCAAATATTCATTCAAAGTGTCATAACCGAGTGTTACGTCGTATAATTTGCCGTCTTGAGCTAAAACTTTTGACTCGATTATCGCACATGCATATTCGGAAATTGTAACGCTTTGACCTTTTGAGTCTATAAACGTGTAATTATAAACTTGTCGACCGTCCGGCATTGTACCGAATAAAGATTTTTGAATCATGAT
>CAJOEQ010000040.1 GCA_905233515.1 uncultured Synergistales bacterium | reverse complement strand
TAGCAAAATTAAATTTTTATAAATCTTAAATCTTACTGCGATAAAAGAGTCAACATAACGCCAGCAGCTACAGCAGTACCAATAACTCCGGCAACATTCGGGCCCATCGCGTGCATTAACAGGAAATGCCCCGGATATTCTTTCTGCACACATCTTTGAACTACACGAGCAGCCATAGGAACAGCAGAGACTCCAGCAGCTCCGATCATCGGGTTAATTTTGCCGCCTGATAAATGCTTCATAATTTGACCGAACACAAGACCGCCGAACGTCGAGAATGCAAACGCCACGAGTCCAAGACAAATAATTGCAAGCGTCTGAAGAGTTAAGAATTTATCAGCTTCCATTGTTGAGCCTACAGATAAAGCTAAGAAAATTGTAACGATATTCATTAACTCATTTTGCGCGGTATTGCTTAATCTGTCAGTTACTCCGCATTCTTTGAGCAGATTTCCAAACATTAACGTCCCTACAAGAGGCACACACGCAGGAAGTATCAAGCCCGATATAACCGTGCAGATAATCGGGAATAATATTTTTTCACGCTTGCTGACTGGTCTTAATTGTCCCATTATGATTCCGCGATCTTTCTTGCTGGTCATTGCGAAAATAACAGGAGGCTGAATCATGGGAACTAGCGACATATAACTATATGCGGCAACTGCTACAGCTCCTAAAATCTGCTTTTGTCCAAGCATGACCGTTAAATAAATACTTGTCGGCCCGTCAGCACCTCCGATAATTGCAATGCTCGCAGCTTCTTTGATGTTGAATGACACAAGGCCGCCCGTCAAAGCTCCCACCCAGTTAGCTCCGATAAATGCAACGAAAACGCCGAATTGTGCCGCCGCTCCGAGTAAAAATGTTATGGGATTAGCAATTAAAGGCGCAAAATCTGTCATTGCTCCGATTCCTAAAAATATCAAAATCGGGTAAATTTCGAACTCTGCACCGTAATATAACGAACGCAAAAATCCTATCGTGTGAGTGGCCTCGTTATATCCGTCAGTTATTCCTGAAAGAGGCAAATTAACAAGCAAGCATCCAAATGCTATTGGAACAAGTAATAAGGGCTCGAATCCTTTGCCTATTGCGAGATAAAGCAGGACAAACGCTACTATAATCATGATAATATTTCCTTGAGAGAGTCCCGCAAAACCTGACTGGAGCATTAGATCCTTTAGGGCCGTTAAATACATCTCCATTCTTGAATCAAATCCTTTCGCGAAAAATTTATATAAATTCTTTTATTAAGCTAATTTATATCACAGAGTTTATATCTTTTGCAAATAAATTTATCTATCAATCGCGTTTATTCCGTGTCTGAGTCCTCTGTGCATTGTTGAATTAATATTATTTACCTGCTGGGCTGCTATAACTGGCTCATGTTTAGGCAGCTCGGTTTGAATTTCTTTGATACGCTCAATTAATAAATTTATTACGAGTTGATCATCATCTTTATTATTCGCAATTTTTTCTTGCTCTTCAGGTGAGTTAACATCATAAGAATGAGACAATGCAAGAGAAATTTTTGCACAGGCCGGGCCAATTAATTCATATAAGACACTCGACGCAAGTATTACAGTTCTGAGCATATTTCCTGTATCACCGCCAAGAGTCCGCGCGCCTAATTCAGCAAGTCCAATAGCGACTCCGGCTTGAGGGATTAAGGCGAGTCCTAAATAATTGCGTACTAATTTATTTTTTCCGGTAATAGCACAGCCCGTGAAAGCTCCTGCATATTTGCCGAGAATTCTTACAAGAAAATATACGACTCCTACTGTTAATAAAATGCCGTTCCCGCTCGTTAAAGCTCCTAAATCAAAGCAGACTCCAGAACGCACAAAGAATAATAACAAAAACGGCGGCGAAAAATAATTTAATTGCTTGAATAATTTATCATTCTCATCTTCAGTAATATTCACATAAACAGTAGCCATAAACATACAGCCTAAAAGCGGCGAAACTCCTAAAATCTGGCAAACTCCGCAGAATCCGAATAAAATCGCAACGGAAATTATTATTTTATTATCGCGGGATCTATTAACAGGAATCAAAATTTTCAGCACGACTCCCAGTAACGCGCCTAAAATAACACTCACGAAATTTATTATTATAGGCATGACTATATTTTTGACTTGAAAGCCCGTTTTATCACCTATTGAGGCAAGAGCTACAGAAATCGCGATACTATATGCAATTAAGCCTACAACATCATCAAGAGCAACAACTTGCAATAAAGTATTTACAAAATCACCGTGCGCCCCCGTCTGTCTAATAGTCATCATTGTTGAAGCCGGAGCAGTCGCCGCAGCCAAAGCCGATAATACAATCGAGAACGCCAAATCTAAGCCGAGAATAAAATACGCCGCAATAAATACAAAAATTGAGGCAACACAGGACTCTAACACTGTGATAATTAAAACTTTTGAGCCGCTGCCCTTTAACGCATTAAGCCTGAAAAACTGCCCAGTACTGAACGCTATAAAAGCAAGCGCAACATCCGGCAAAAATTCCGTGTAAGTCCTAACAACTTCAGGAACTAGATTCAAGCAATAAGGGCCGATTAATATTCCTGTTATAATATAAGCTGTAACGTTAGGGAGCTTTAAAAGTTTTGTTATTCTAGTCAGAGCAAAACCGCATAAAAGCATTATAGCAACAGTAATTATTCCTACAGAGACAGCCGAGCCGGTCTGCAAATATTCTACAAGACGAGCAAACAATTTTTATTCTCTCCTTTCTCTTCTTGTTTGCACATGTCGTAAAGAATTCAAGTTTTATTTAAAGATAATATTCTAGCATTTTTTCTCGTGTTGACATTGTATTACTTACTTATTATTAGATTTATTACAGCAAAATTTTTAAATTTTCTCGTTTATCGGCAAAAAGTCTCATAAATACAAATTTCCCCCGCGTGAATATTAATTTTTGCAGATTGCGCGCTGATTTTAGCATGAATAATTTAACGCGAAATTTATTCAAGTATTGACATCAAAAAATTTCGGGCTATAATGTTTGACATAACGAACAAATACGAAAATATAAATCAATCAAGAGCCTTACACCTGCAAGAAGGTTCGTGAGAAAATAAAATTTAGATTCCTCGTTCTTGTTCGATCGTTTTATAGTTTTACCCCCCTCAAAGAAAGAAGGAGAGTCGCTTTACAAGAATGAGAGTAAGCCTCTCTTTTTTTTTGCGTGAAAGTTTTATGATGAGCGATAAAAAATTGTCCGGTATTCAATGGCACCCGAGAAATTCTGCTTAGTGCTGCTTTCTTCCGAACCTGACACGATTCACAGACTCCCGCCGCATTGAGCCGGACGCAAATAATTATACTACAGACCGATTAATTCTGACCAGATAGAATTGCCGACTCTCATGCCTCGTTTGCTTAATGAGATTCTTTCAGGCGTTATAATAAATAAATCGCGCGGCATTTGCATTAAAACTTTCTCGACTTCAGGCAATAAATCAGATCTCTTTACGCCGTATTTTGTCCTGAGTGATAATATAGCAAGCTCTATTAAATTTTCACGTTCTGATAATTTTTCGCGCTGAATTAAATTTTTATCGAGCTTAAAATATTTATGAATGTCAGGGGGATTCTTGAGCCTCACTCCGTCAAGATAACTCACAGCAGAAGGGCCTAAAGCTATTACATTATCATGATTCCAGTATGAGAGATTATGCAGACATTCATAACCTGAGAGGGCAAAATTTGAGATTTCATACTGCAAAAAATTTTTACGCGGCAAATAATATTGTGCATAACGGAAAAATTTATAGCCGTCATAATTCAATGACTCATTATCATATTTGCTGAATAACGGCGTGCCGGGTTCTAAAGTCAATTGATAAGTCGAAATGTGAGAGGCAAATTTTATTACTCGCTTTAAAGAGTCCGCCCATGTCCTTAGAGTTTGGCCGGGAATTGCGAAAATTAAATCACAGCTCAAATTCAAGCCCGACTCATTTATTAGATTCATTGCGTTTAGTGCAATTCTTGAATCATGCAAGCGGCCTAAAATTTTTAACTCGTTATCATTCAAGCTCTGAACGCCGAGACTCACACGTGTAAAAAAATTTTCTCGCAAAAAATTTATTAATTCACGCGTTAAAGAATTCGGGTTTGCCTCACAAGTGGCCTCAAGCAAATTATTTATATCAAAATTTTCGCGAATTATATTTATTAATTTATGCCACTGAGAAATATTTAATATACTCGGAGTCCCGCCGCCTATATAAATAGTTTTTATTTTTGAGCCGGTATAAAATTTTGCTTCACGTCCCAGAGTCTCAAGCCATGAATCAATTAAATTATTATGTCCAGCAAGACTATAAAACGAACAATAACCGCATTTTTTCTCGCAAAATGGGACATGAATATATAACGCGTAAAAATTATTATTATTATTATTATTTCTCTGAGCCATCAACTTGCATAAACGCTAAAAACGCCTCTTGAGGTATCGCAACTTTTCCGATCTGCTTCATTCGTTTTTTGCCCTCTTTTTGTTTCTCCAGTAATTTGCGCTTTCTCGTAATATCTCCGCCGTAACATTTTGCAAGCACGTCTTTTCTTAACGCCCTGACATTTACACGAACTATTACGCGGCGGCCTATTGATGCCTGTATAGGAATCTCGAATAATTGACTCGGTATTAACTCTTTTAACTTAGTAACTACTGCATGACCCCTATTATATGCCGCGTCCTTATGACAAATAAAAGAAAACGCGTCGGCTGCTTCTCCGTTCACAAGAATATCAACTCTTACAAGCTCGCTAGGTTTGAGTCCTATTAATTCATAATCAAGTGAGGCATAACCTCTTGTTTGAGACTTTAATTTATCGTGAAAATCTACAATGAATTCAGATAACGGCATTTCGTAAATAATTCTGACTCGTTCGGGCGTTATATAGTCCATTGATTTATAAGTCCCGCGCCTGTCTTGAATTAATTGCATGACCCGCCCCGTAAACTCTGAAGGCACAAATACAGAAAGTTTTATATAAGGCTCGCGAATCTCTTCAATTTCTGACGGATCAGGAAAATCACTCGGCCTGTGAGCTTCTATAATTTCGCCTGAAGTCTTCACTACTTCATAAATAACATTAGGAGCAGTCGCAACAAGTTCAACGCCGTATTCTTCGCGTAATCTCTCTCTAACTACGTCCATATGCAATAAACCTAGAAAGCCGCACCTGAAACCGAATCCAAGAGCTTCCGAGCTTTCAGGCTCATACGTTACTGCTGAGTCATTCAAGCATAATTTTTCGAGAGCGTCTCTTAATTGCGGGTAATTGTCGCGCTCAACAGGATAGAATCCGCAAAAAACTACACTTTTTACTTTCTTGTAACCGGGAAGGGCTTTATTTGCGGGGTTGGCCGCGTCAGTTATAGTATCTCCGACTTGAGCTTCAGCAAGAGTCTTTATACTGGCTGTGATATAACCGACTTCACCGGGGCCAAGTTCATTTACTGGAGTAAAACCGGGCTTAAAGACTCCGGCCTCATTGACTGGGTAAACAATCCCATTTGACATAAACATAATATTTTGACCTGATTTAATTTTGCCGTTAATGACTCTGACATAACAAATTACACCGCGATAATTATCATAAACTGAGTCAAATATAAGTGCCTGCAATGGCAAATTTTCGTCGCCTTCAGGTGCGGGAATGTCAGTTACAATGCGTTCTAAGATTTCATTTATGCCCGCGCCGGTTTTAGCACTTGTTAATACTGCATTGCTTGCGTCAAGTCCTACAACTTCTGAAATTTCCTGCTTTGCGTTATCGGGTCTAGCTGAGGGCAAATCTATTTTATTTATGACCGGTAAAATTTCGAGATTTTGATCTATTGCTTGATAGGCATTTGCTACGGTTTGAGCTTCTACACCCTGCGAGGCATCGACGACTAATAAAGCACCTTCACAGGCCGCCAAAGATCGCGAGACTTCATAAGCAAAATCAACATGCCCGGGAGTGTCTATTAAATTCAAGATATAATTTTGTCCGTCTTGAGCTTTATAATTCATTCGGACTGGTACAAGTTTTATAGTTATTCCGCGTTCACGTTCAAGAGTAAGAGAGTCTAAAATTTGCGCTCTCATGTCGCGTGAAGAAATAGTGCCGGTTGATTCAAGTAATCTATCAGCAAGTGTAGATTTTCCGTGATCTATATGAGCTATTATGCAAAAATTTCGGATTAAATTATTATTCATGTTCTATCACCGTGTAAATAATATCATGAGCGCGAAAAGTTTTTATTTATAATATTTCGTTCATGCTGCCAGTTCTATAGCCCTGCAAATCAAGTGTAACATATGAGAATCCGAATTCTTTTAATGCGTTAAAAATTTTTGTTCTGATTGAGTCCTCGATTATTCGCGGGAATTTTTCAGAAGTTATCTCAATGCGCGCTATATTTCCGTGAATTCTGACTCTTTCCTGTTTAAAGCCTAAATCTTGTAATAATTGCTCTGATTTTGCTAACATGATTAATTTTTCAGGCGTTATATTTTCTCCATAAACGAATCTGGACGCTAAACACGCAAAAGAGGGCTTATTCCATGTAGGTAAATCAAGAGAGCGCGAAATTTCTCTAATATCTGACTTTGTGAGACCGACTTCACGCAAAGGACTCTTTACGCCTAATTCTTCTATAGCCTTGAGTCCCGGCCTGTAGTCTCCTAAATCATCAAGATTTGAGCCTTCAATTACATAATTTAAATTATTTTCTCGTGCTAGAGTCTTAATTCGCGTAAATAAATCTTTCTTGCATAAATAACAGCGATTCGGAGGATTCTTGCTGAAGTCCTTAATGCTTAACTCGTCGACTTGAATAATTTTTTGATTTATATTATGAACTTCACAGAAATTTTTAGCCTCGTCGAGTTCACGGCCAAGCATTAAACGTGATTTTATAGTAACTGCTATAGCTTTATCCCCTAAAACCTCATGAGTAGCGTATAATAACAAAGTCGAGTCCACTCCTCCGGAAAAAGCAACAGCAACACTTTCAAGTGAGGCTATATAATTTTTTAGTGATTCATATTTTGTCATGATAAATTCTCCTGTTTTATAAATATAATAATTCTGAATGAGAGAAAGGCCGCGAGTCAAGACTCATATTTGCAAACTGGGCGATAAAATTTTATGATTTAACATAATAAATTTTTGTAACATACAAGAGTCAAA
>CAJOEQ010000039.1 GCA_905233515.1 uncultured Synergistales bacterium | reverse complement strand
ACATCTGCGCTCTTGACATCGCCAATTTTCTCAATAGCGGCCTTGACTTCTTCAGCGGGTGCGGAAGTCGCTACATAAATTGTAAAATCATACTCAAATTTTTCTTGCTCAAGTGCATCAGTGGGAGGCTCAGACTTAAAAATTTCGCCCATTTCCTCGAGTCTGTTCACTACCATATAAGCGCGTGCGGCCTTTAATAAGCAGCTTTCACTCAAAGTAACATGAACACTAAAAGCGTTTTTGCCTTCATCGTTTACAGCTTTTACCCATTCTGCGTCCTGTGATGACAAATTAGACCCGCCGGAATCCGCTGGAGTCTCTTGTGCCGCTTGAGCTGGAGCAGCTGGAGCAGGTGCAGGGCCTTCACGTCGTAATTCTTGTACCATTCCCGAGACATCAATATGTGAATCATTTCCGCCGCCTCTGATTGAGTCCGCCATTTCCTGCAAAGTGTCAAGACCCTGAAATAATAAATTCATGTCCGCTTCAGTTAAAGGCCTTGTCCCTTTTCTAGCTGCGTCGAGTCTATCTTCCATTGCATGGGTTAATCCCATCATGTTAGTAAATCCCATTGTGCCCGCCATGCCCTTAAGCGTGTGAGCCGCTCTGAAAATTTCATTAATTACGTCCATATCGACCATATTTTTTTCCAGAGCTAATAATAAATCATCTAATCTTTGTACGTTATCGTCAGTCTCATCAAGAAAAGCTCCGAGATACTGACTCATATCCATATCGGCCAAGATAAAATTTTCCCCCTTATTTTATTCTTAATTCTTAACAAGTCTGACCATTGCATCAGGTATTTCATTAAGCGGCAGAACCTCGTCAACGATTCCCGCGTCAACTGCGGCCTTAGGCATTCCATAAACGACGCAAGTTTTTTGACTCTCGGCTATTACATAAGCACCTTTTCTGTGAAGTGCTATTCCTCCATCTGTGCCGTCTCGTCCCATTCCTGTTAAAATCACACATAAAACATTCCCGCCGTATTCGTCTGCAACACTCATAAACATTATATTAGCTGCGGGCTTGACTGACAAAACGGGCGGAGCATCTGAGAGTCCGCATACCATTGCGCCGTTTCTCCGCTTGACTATTAAATGACTCCCACCTGGAGCAATTACTACACGGCCGGGCTTGAGAGTGAGTCCGTCAAAACCTTCTACAACTTCAAGCTGTGAAGAAGAATTTAATCTACTTGCAAATGAAGTTGTAAACTCTTTAGGCATATGCTGAGTAATTACAATTGGAACAGGAAAATTTTTCGGTAATTTGGGAATTAATTCACCTAAAGCCATAGGGCCGCCCGTTGAACTTGCAATCGCTACTATATCGCGCCGTCCTGTGTGAGCTGGCGGAGTCATTCGTCTAAATTCCGGAGATCGTACCGGAGTCCCCCCGAAAATTCCCGCTTTAGTTCTGAGTCTTGCTGTACTCGCTGCAACGACCTTATCAATTAATTCCTGCCCTACATCGCGGATATTAAGAGATATAGACCCCGAGGGCTTACCTATGAAATCAACACAGCCCAGTGCAAGAGCTTTCATTGTTGTTTCTGCGCCTTCCTGAGTCATTGAACTCACCATTATGACGGGCAGGGGATCAGTCTTCATTATTTCCTCGAGTGCTTGAAGCCCGCTCATGTTTGGCATTTCTACATCCATTGTTACAATATTAGGTCTAAGTAATTGAATTTGTTTAAGAGCGTCTTTACCGTCTTTGGCAGTCCCTACAACTTCAATTCTAGGATCAGATTTTAATATATCGCTTATGAATTGACGCATTAAAGCACTGTCATCAACTACAAGAACTCTTATTTTGCCTGCTGGGGGCATTCTTTAACTCTGCTGTCTGATAAATTTATTATATTTAAACACGGCAGCAGATTGCACCTCCTTCCTGTAAAGTATATTAAATTTTTTAGATTCATAGTTATTATAGCTTTAAATTAATTTCTCGTATTTATTTCTTGACATTTCTTATTTCTTATCAGAAAAAAGACTCCTAGTCAGCCGCTTGAAAAAATCAATCACTCCGCCGGATTTTTCCGGTAATACTTCACGTTTTATATTAGCTCCCTCACAGAATCGCAGTAATTCACCCGATAAATTTCTAACGCATATGCTGGCAGGCGAGTCAGGATCTGAACGATAAAAAATTTTCCAGTTTTTGACTGACTGCTCGATTGTGTTATCACGTAATACACAGCCTAAATAAACTGGAGCATTCCCTAAAAATTGCATTGACGCGAGTCTGATTCTTTCTGCTACTTCTTGAGCCTCCATTGTGCTATTTGCCATGTTTACAATTAACATAAGCCCAGATGCCGCACCCTCCGGCCCGTCCCATGCTGTTGCGCCTAAAGACTTTATAACCCCGTAAGCGTCCCTCACGCTCGTCGGCTCAGGAGTAGTAACAAGTAAAGTTATTTCAGAGGCATATGCAAAAGATAATACACCTTTATGAATTCCCGCGCCCGCGTCCATTATTAAATAATCAGCAATTTCATCAAGTCCCGATAAAGACGCAAATAATCTTTCCATAGCAAAATCATCAAGATCCGCGATTTCTTTTAAGCCTGTACCACCGGGCAATAATGCGACACTTCCATGTTTATGCATAGCTCGTTCTGAAGGCCTGAAGTGTACAAGAATCTCGTTTAAATTCCGCGAACCTTCTATTAAATGCGCAATATTATATCTAGCATTAGTTACTCCGCATAAAATATCTAAATTTGCCATGCCTAAATCAGCGTCAATTAATACGACTCTTTTCCCGAAATCTGCCAAAGCAAACGATAACGCCGCAGATATATTACTTTTTCCGACTCCGCCCTTACCGCTTAAAACTGAAATTGTGTGTAAACGCTGGGGAATTCTTGTTTTCTCTCTATTATCTAGCACCATTCGCCTTAAATCCCTCGCCTGATCTGGATTATAAAAATTTCTAGGCATTGCAATTTAACCCCGTTTCCTCTCTTCTTCGGACTTCATGAGGAAATCGGCGATTCTTGTGCCTGAAGCAGTCTCTATATCTTTCGGGACATTTTGCCCGACCGTCAAAAACGAAACCGGACATCCCATAACTTGTTGAATATTAAATATTGATCCATAGCTGACAGTCTCATCAAGTTTTGTAAATAACAAATGCGACACGGGAATATTCGGGATATGTTCTACAACGTCAAGCATATCTTTATATTTCATGTTAGCTGATAAAACCAAATGCACGGCATCAGGAGCAAACGAATTATATAAATTCTCGAATAATTCCATGTTCTTTTTGTCGCGCTGTGAACGTCCCGCAGTGTCTAATAAAATAATATCAGAGTTTTCATGCTGATTAACTACATTTGGAATCGTCGCTATATCAAATATTATTTCAATTGGAACGCCTAAAATTTTCGCATAAGTTTTTAACTGTTCAACAGCCGCTATTCTATATGTATCACTTGTAAGTAATAAGACTCTTTTATGCTCCCAGAGTGCTTTAATCGCTGCAAGTTTTGCTATAGTCGTAGTCTTCCCGACTCCAGTCGGCCCAAGTAACATAACTTTACGACCTCCAGCAGCGTCCCCGCCGTTATCGCCTGAGCATTCAATTTGTGTAGCAAGCCACTTAGTGAACGGCAATTTTTTATTTTTTTCTTTACGAGCCATTACCCCGTAATCACCGAGCAATTTTCTTATATATTTCTCGTCAACTTCAGACGAACGCAAACGGCCTTCAATTCCTGAGTCTTCACCGCTTAATTGAGGCATTCCGGCTTGAAACGCATTAGCTTTCTGGGCTTGAGCGGCGACTCCTGTCTCAACGGCTGAAATTCTCTGCAATAATAAATCTATTCTATCAGCAAGAGCACCGACTTGATTCTTTAATGCTTGAGCGTCGTTATTATTTATTGCGGGCTGTGATTGCTGAACGGGTGCAGGATTCGGCGGCATTACCGGCTGAACTTGAGGCGGCGGCGTAACTGGTGCGGGTCTTGTCGTGAGTCCATATGCATTTCTGAGTCCTTCAGGTGAAATCTTTACATTGTCAGAAGGCAATCTATAACCTTCCTCACCGAGTGAAATTGCAGGCTCATTATTTGCGGGTGTTGACGGTATATTTTGACTCGCCGGGCTTGAAAGTTGACCGCTTGAGGATCTTTCTTTGAGTTCCATTAACTTTTGGAAAGCTATTAAATTTTCTCGTCGTGTATCTTCGTCCATTGTAGAAATTGAAGACGCTGGCGAATTATTTGCGGGAGTCCTAGTTTTAGGCTGCGGCTTAGGTGAGTCATCTTCAAGAATTCCCGCTGTAACTTTTAGGACTGAACGCTGAAAGAATCCTAATACTCCGCCCTCTTTTATCATTTGAGTCGACAAAATAACAGCGTCCCGGCCAAGTCGTTCGGCTGCTAATCTGAGTGCTTCTGCGTCGTCTTTAGCTGTAAATGTAATTTGATTAGTAACTCTCATTTATTTATTCTACCATTCCTACTGTTTTAACTTGAATCCCGCGTGTTATCTCATTATATGACACAACGAAAATATTTGTTATAGAGCCTTCTATTAATCTTCTGACAATTAATCTTACATCAGGATGAACGAGCAGAACAGGCGGCAAATTTTTAACAATCATTTCTTCCATTGCGCGAGAAATTGCATTAATCATCTTTTGAACTTCGCGGGGATCTAAATTTAATTGCCAGCCACGAGTCAAATCGCCGTCGACTCCGGCCATAATTTTTTGTTCCCAGTTAGGTGAAAGAGTAGCAGCTGTAATAATTCCGTCAGCACCCTGAATCTTAAGAGAAATCAAACGGGATAAAGCCTCTCTTGCGCGTTCAGTTAAGAAATCTACACTTCTTGACATTTTGCCGTAATCAGCAAGTGCCTCAAAAATTGTAACAAGATCTCTTATCGGTATTTGTTCACGTATTAAATTCTGCAAAACTTTTTGAATCTCACCGAGTGAAAGCGACGCTAATAATTCACTGACTACGGCGGGGGCGGTCTCTTTTACCATGTCGGTTAATTTCTGGACTTCCTGACGAGTCAATAATTCCGCGCCGTTTTTGCGTATGACTTCCGATAAATGAGTCGCCAATACGCTGGGAGCGTCAACAACTGTATATCCCATAGCTTCGGCCTTGTCTCGTAAATCCGGCGAAATCCATAACGCTGGGAGTCCAAATGCCGGCTCTTTAGTGGGAACTCCGATTAAATCTTCTTCAGCTCCGCCCGTGTTCATTGCTAAATAATGATCCGGCAATAATTCACCCCGCCCGGCCTCAGCACCTTTTACACGCAAAATATACTCAGTCGGTTTTATTTGAATATTATCGCGGATTCTTATAGGTGGAACGACTATTCCCATTTCTAAGGCCATTTGCTTTCTGATTGTGCCGATTCTGTCTAACATATCGCCGCCCTGTGCAGGGTCAATTAACGGAATAATCGCGTAACCGATTTCGGCCTCCATAGGCTCAACAGTCAATAATTTCATTACGTCTTCAGGAGAAACAGGTTCAGATTTTGCGCCCTCTTCAGTTCCTGCTGCGGCTGTTCCTGCAGTTGCTCCGGCTGTTGGAGCTGCTCCTGATTGTAAAGGAGTCTTTGCGGCTTGCTCTTCTGCCTCGATTGTCTGTAAATTTGCTTCACGACTCACTGTATAGCCGAGAAAGCCCATTAACACAGCTAGAGTCAAAAATGGAATTGTAGGAAGTCCCGGCAAAAGTCCCATACATAATAACATGCCTGCTGAAATATATAACGGTCTCGGATAACGCGTGAAAGAATTAACAAGATCGGGGCCAAGTTCAGAAGATGCCGCCGCGCGAGTAACTATAACGCCCATTGCTGTAGACATTAATAACGCCGGAATTTGTCCGACGAGTCCATCTCCTACAGTGAGAAGACTATAACGAGATGCCGCGCCTGCTGCGTCCATTCCCCGCATGAAAATCCCGATTGATAAACCGCCTATTATATTTATAGTCGTAATGATTAATCCTGCTATAGCGTCGCCCTTAACAAATTTTGATGCACCGTCCATAGCTCCGTAAAAATCTGCTTCTTTCTGAATGTCCTGCCTGCGCTGCTTTGCTCCTTGTTCGTCGATTAGTCCCGAGTTTAAATCAGCGTCGATTGACATTTGTTTGCCGGGCATAGCGTCAAGAGTGAATCTTGCTGCAACTTCCGCGACTCTCTCTGCACCTTTTGTGATTACTAACATTTGAATAATTACGAGAATCAAGAACATAATTATACCAACAACGTAATTGCCTCCGACGACAAAATTTCCGAAAGCGTTTATTAATTCGCCAGCATTGCCGTAAAGTAAAATTAATCTCGTTGTAGATACATTCAGCGAGAGTCTAAATAAAGTCGAAATTAATAACAAAGTCGGAAATATCGACAAATCTAATGCGCGCTTGACATAAAATGTAACTAAAAGAGTAACGACTCCGAGCGTTATATTCATTGCAAGCAGCATATCTATTAGCCATGTCGGAAGCGGCACGACCATCATTATAATAATGAGTACCATTAACAAAGCCACGCCAATATCGGAATAGCTTTGAACTTTTTTGCGAATCTCAGAAACTCCTGCGATTCCAGCGGCCTCTGCCAATGTGAAACTCATCCCCGTTCTATTTATATAAATTATATAAACTGGATAAAAATTTTTGATTTATTTTACACGAAAACAGGCAAAACAGAAAATATATTATTGAATGAATAAGTCAGAAATAAGCAAGTAAAAAATTTCGTGAAATTCTTGCTAAAATTATAACACTTGAATATATAATAATTTTTACTGTATAATCACAAAAAAATTTACATGAAAGGACTCTTGACAAAATAAAAATGGCCGCAATAATTGATTCAGGATTCAGGATTCAGGATTCAGGATTCAGGATTCAAACTATCTTAATATAAAATTTGAAGATTTTGACCGCGAAAGACTCGACGAAATTTATAATATAATTGCTCCGTATTCAGAAATGGAGAAAAACGAGAGATATTTTTTTAACGGTATAATCAGATATTTCAAGCCCGCAAAAATTTTAGAGGTCGGAGTCGCTCAAGGGGGCGGGAGTGCTTTAATTCTCAACGCGATAAAGGATTTAGACTCGCGATTAATTTCGGTTGACTACTGCGAAAAATATTACGCCGGCGGAGAAGATAATAATAAATTATCGGGCTGGTTAGTCGAAGAAAAAT
>CAJOEQ010000038.1:7358-8891 GCA_905233515.1 uncultured Synergistales bacterium | reverse complement strand
GTCCTCATAAGCCGAGCCTAAACCGCCGACTCTCCGTGAAGATTTCTTTAACTCATCTTCAGAAATTGTAATATTGCCGTTTTCTTCAGAGTCTAAGATTGACTCTATGCAATTTTTTAGAGGTTCACAAGGATTCTCGCGATTTTGACGTAATTCTGAGCCGTCTTCTACACAAGCCTGTAAATCTTCCCGCAGATCGTCCCATAACTCGTCAAATAATGAGTCAAATATCCCGCTGTCATTGTCATCAAAGCTGTTGTCATCGCGTAAAATATTCTGTACTCGTTTTATATTGCTGCGTAGATCTTGAATTAATTTCGTCAAATCGGCCTGTATATTTTCCGTGTATTCGCGGTCATTTCTTGAAATATTTGCGGCCAAGTGATCAAGTGCTTTATCAATTAATTTGCTTGAGACTTCTTCAGAGTCCGTGCAGTCCACTATAATATTATCAGCTGTAGAAATTTGCGCGGCTCTCATGGAATTTTGCAGGAGTTCACACTGAGTCAAAATCGGCAATTTTTCACCGAGTGCCCTTCTTGCTTGACTGTATAAATGTATTTCGTTATCCTGCCATGCTGCTCCGGAGTTGCTAGGCTTTGAGAGAAATAATACTAAATCAACTTGATCGCGTAATGCTTTAACGACTCTTTCAACGTCGCCGATTCTAGTATCACCTAAGCCCGGCAAATCTATAAGTCTTAATGCTCCTATATCAGAATTCGGGAATCTGCAAAAAATTTCTACACTGTCGACTGCCATATGCTTGAAATAAACTCGTTCGCCCCGTGCATTATCCTGCGCAACATATTCGCGTATTTCTTCACGTGTTATTCTTGCTGGAGATCTGCCTATATAGTCCCGGTACTGGCTTAAATGTTTCTGTAAATCTTGCAAGTGCTTTAAATGTAAGTTCATTTGCGTTATATCTTCGGGATTTGCTTTAAAGCTGCCCGGTTCAGGCAAAACAAAATTTTTAAATTCAGATATTGACATAGGCGTAAATAAATCGGGCTTGTATTTCTGCAATTCTAAGAAGTAAGGCGCAATATTTTCGTCTATAAATCTTTCTTCAGTCAAAAAATTTACTATTGCATATGCCTCACTTGCTGAAGGATTATTAATTATATCACTGCGGACTCCTGTGCAAAATGCTTGATTGCCGTCGGGTATTTCTTCAGAATTGAGTCCCGTTATAGTTTGAAGGAGTCTGCTTTTGCCCTGTCTTGCACGTCCTATTACTGCAATATTTAACGTGTCTCGTGTCAATCGATTTTGCGCGTTCGTTAAATTATTTCTTAAATCCTCGGCATCACTGACAAAATGATTTGATTCTTGAATGATTTGTGAAAGCTCGGTAAAATCTGCGGCGAATTCTTTATCATTCAAAATTTGCTGAGAAAGGGACTTGAATCTAATAAAGTTATCTATAATTTGAGTGAGATTCTCTTTAATGCCTGAAATTTTTTCGGCCATAGGTTTGCGGCGTTGTATTATAGAGTTGATTTTTTCTCCCCTGAGTCCGCTATTCTG
>CAJOEQ010000038.1:0-7228 GCA_905233515.1 uncultured Synergistales bacterium | reverse complement strand
CTATAATAAACAAGTGAACAGTCAATATAAAAATTTTATGTCATTCTATAACCTAGCCTATAATTTTAAAATCAATATTTATATCTGCTAAATTTCAGGCTATTACACAGGGAATGAACTGCAAATTATAAATTATAGAATGCTATAATAAAAGCGTTCGAATTTCAGCAGGAAATATTAAAGTTTTACAGCTACAAAAATATTAAATTTTGAGTGATTTGCAAGTTATAAATTATAGAATGCTATATAAAAACGTTCGAATTTCAGCAAGAAATATTAAAGTTTTACAGCTACTTTTACAGCTACAAAAATATAAAAATTTTCTAGTAATAGCAATAATTCACAGAGATAAAATTTTCATTCATGTGTAAAAAATTTTTGCATAAAATCACGCGTCATTCTCGCAAAATATTTATAAAAATTTCTAGTGCATTTGACATTAAATAAATTCTTACACTTACAATTTTTCACATATAAAAATTTTTGCTCATTCTTGAATAATTTTCTGGCTCAAAATTTATATATGCGGCCTTCAGGTTCTCACGAAATATATAAATCTTGACAAAAAATTTTATTGCTCATCCTAAAAATTTATAATGCATTTGACATTAATAAACTCTTACTCTTACAATGATTTTACTAAATTATAAAAGGAGTGAATCTCTAATGAAAAAATTTTTGCTTTACACAATAATTTTCGCGCTAATTCTATCATTCTGTAATAGTGCCTTCTGTTCTGATAATGATGATGATAAATATATCGTCGTCGACGTTGACGGACAAGGAACTGACAGAAATTCCGCAATCGAATCCGCGTGGCTGAGTGGTCTTCGTCAAGCTGTAGGACAATTTATCGACTCAAAAACTGAACTCAATAACGATCAATTAACAGAAAAAATTATATCCTACAGCCGCGGAGTCGTCGACAAATACGAAATTTTAGGAGCAGACGAGAGTCAATCAGATATCTACAAAATCAAAATGAGACTTTGGATTATTCGCGATTTATTACGGGACGGAGCCAAGCAAGTTTCTTCGAGAAGTGCGGAAATTTCTTTTTCTCCCGCTGATATTCTAAGACGTAAAGCAGAACTCGACGCTAAAGCAGCAAAGGAACTCGAATCAAGAAATGCCGCTAAAGAGACTGCCGCAAGAAAATCTAAGACCGGTGCAGAATTGTTAAAAGCTATGCTCGAACGTTACAAACCTGAAGATTTCTTATCGTGTTATATCCCCGGAAAACCTGAACTCGTGAAAGGTAAGCAGGACGTTTTTAGCTTGAATGTTGAATTAACTTTTAACGACAAATTATACACTGAGGCATTTATTCCCGATTTAATTCAAGTTTTAGATCAGATTGCCGCAGCTAAGAAAAATACTTTACTTGTGAAATATAAGACTCAATTAAGGACTCTTGCTGCGAAAAAAGACGCTCTAACATCAGAGAACAACAGCAGCATTATTTTAACGGCAAATTCTGAGAATCTAGGCAAAAATTTTTCTCTCGCAGTCTATAACAGGCCGCAAAATTTCGGGTGCAGACTCTATAATTTCACGAAAGATGACAACGATAAAATTTTGAGTTACAGATCCGGAGAATTCGCAAATTTCTTTACTCGTACTCAGAGAGTTAAAGGACTCTTGCTTGAATTATTAGATGAGGACAAGGAAGTTATTGAGACAATAGAGAAGAGATTTAATATTGCGTTCTTACTGACTAAAGACAGCACGCAATCAACATACAGCACAAAATATATCTGGTCGATTCAGCCTTCAATTATGATAAAACTTGACGAATCAGTTAATACAACTCCCCCGCCCGCTGGAATTACTGTATTAACTTTATCTAATGGCCGCGTTTCAAGCCTCAAACCGTTAATAACAGTTTATGCTAGTTCAAGGCCAAATGATTACGAATATAGCGAGAAAGATTCAAATTTTCCATTTACAATAAACCCCGCCGCCTCATTTAAAGGACGTTGGATTCGTTCAACTCATAGAAATTACAGCTCCGAATTTAATGCGAATCCAGTAACACCGCTTCAGCCCAACACAAATTATACTGTAACAATTAAATCAAACGTTCCAAATAGGGAGATTTCCGGAAAAAGTTTTAGCTTTTCGACTCCAAGTTCATGGCAGGAAAAAAAGCAATTTATTATACCCGTTGAGCTTGAAATGCCCGAAGAAGTTCTCCCAGCTGTCAAGAATATCAAAGTTTCATTATTGATAGAGTAACACAAAATTTTTTATTTAAAGGAGTTTTTATCATGAAAAAAATTTATCTCGCAATATTATTAACTTGTCTCAGTACCTCATGTTTTGCCGCGCCCCTTTTGACCGCTGATGACTTTATGCCGCCCATTCAAGCACCCGAAGAACAGCGCGAATCTTTAAGAACTGTCCAGCACCCCGAAGAGATTCACACTTTTACATCGCCCGACTCAAATATAACTACTACGACAGCGAGGACTCTTCAGGACGCAATTAATGATTTTATCAAGTCTCACACTACAACAGGCGCAAAACGAATCGGAACACCTGACGGCAATTATGCTTATGTAGCAACAGGACTCGGAGTCTATGATAAAAGCATGAGAAATATTAACGCAGTCAGACTCTCACAGCGCGCGGCATATCTTAGAGGACTCATGAATGCAAAAGTAGAATTAAGCAAAATGCTTAGTGATATGGAAATCGCAGGCATGGAAATTTTAGCGAATCAAAATGATAACTCAAACACGGCTGACTCAAGTTCTACATCACTGGGAATCGCAATGCACGAAAAAGGAGACTCAAACGTTGCTGCTGTTCTCAAAGGTTATGTAACTTATGATACTTTTGACGACGGAGAAGGCACTGTGTATGTTACAATTGTAAGCACTCCTAAGACAATGGGCAAATATAGCCGCCCTGTAAATGATACTCTTTTAGCTGATAATGTTAGAGACGGCATGAATGCTATATTAGCCGAAATTCAAAGCGGAGTAGTGCCGCCGGTGGGAGGGCGAATTGTTGACGTTCCAAATACTGGAGAAATAGCTTTTGTAGGATTCGGAAGTGCGCTAGTTCAACGTGCCAGCAATCCCGCAATGAGAGCAAATTTACGAATCAACGCCGGAAAAATTGCAGTCATGAGAGCAGAAAGAGAACTTTGCGGAATTATAACCGGTGATAAAGTCAACGGTCAAGCAAGTTACAGAGAGTCTTTAAAACAGGAATTCACAGAAGATTTTACAGCAATTGAAGCCGTTGACCCTATGAATAATCTTGTAAGCTCGAACGATTTAGAACAGGTCAATAACGCAAAAAGCAATTTCTCACACATTCAAAATTTTAACGAGGCAATTACTACAGCAGCACGCGGAATTTTGCCCCCCGGTGTAAATCGCAGCTCATGGTTCGACGATGAAGGAGTCTGGGCTTATGCGGTCGCAATTTATGTACCGTCAATAACAAATCGGGCAGCTTCTGACGCTCAAATGATGAGAGATTCGCAAATTCTCCAGCCTGTACAGACCGAGCAGGAAATCAAGAAACGACAAGAGCAAGAAAGACTCATACAAGGGCCGATGTATAATGACTCAGGCAAATTCAAACCCGGTGTAACTGGGACTATTAAGCAAAATTTATAATTTATTATCATGAAGAAAATTTTTATTGCCGCAATTATATTATTATTGCAAGCTGATATTCTTTATTCAGGAATTATTCAGGAAAAAGCACTCTCTTTTATAGGGGGTGCCTCAATTCCTGAAGGCGCAAGGGCAAATTTAATTGACTCAATTAGCAAGAATCCCGAAAATTTTAATTTTATCGTTGAGAGTGAAGGCTTTATATATTCGCTCAAAATTTTGCAGATTCCCAGAATCAAGAGTAATAACAAGTTCGCTCAAAATTCAATCTCAAGCAATTATGCGAAAATCGCCGAACTTCAGGCAACTACAGAATTAGCAAAATATCTCGATAAAGGCCGGCTCAACCGCAAAATTTTTAATAATTCCGAGGCAGCCGACTACGCAATAAGAGTCTTTTACTCGCAAAAAATTAGAATTCAATCTCTTACAAGCATTATAGATGATTCAGCTTTGAGTCTAGTTTTCACGGCAAAAAATAACGCTCCTGAACTATCAGAACATGAAATCATGAATAATTATTGCAAATATCTCTATGAGCAGGCACAAAAATTTTTCAGCAAGAAAGATTTTGTAAACGCTCTTGAAATTTTACATCAGATTCATTATATGTCATGGGCTGATATAAGCGCGTATTTAGGTGCGTCATATTGTTTTCTGCAAATGAATCAGAAAGAAGACGCGGCAAAATTGACTCTCGAACTCATTAACACAATGAGTCAAGATATGAAGGCGGATGATTTTGCTTCAGCTGGGAGAATTTTATTTTATTCAGGTCTCAAAGATGAGGGCTTTAATGCTATTGAGCAGGCTTATAATTTGCTCAAGAAAAAATAATCAGGAGGTCATATAATGAAGTCAATCAAAATTTTTTATCTCGTTATTATGTTATTTGCGCTTGTAAGTTCTGCGTCTGCTTTGAGTGATAAAGAGTATAGACAGCTCATTAAGAATCAAAGTTTTTCAGATGCCGACAAAGCACTTAATCAAGCATGGACGAACGCAAAAAATTCACTCTCTGAGAAGGATTTTAACGCGCTTAAGAAGTCTCAAACTCGGTGGATTAAATCAGGCCGAGACAATGAAGCCCGCCAATTATTGAAGAAATTATCACGTGTTCAGGCGTATACTCTTGTAACAAATTCAAGAGCTGATTATATAAATAATTATGTCAGCAAGAGAGCCGTAAATCTCCCTGATCCTGAAATTGAGCCGGAAGAATCACAAAATGATTTGCCGGAAGATTTACCCGCAGAAATTCCCGAAGATGTGCCGGATTTGCCGAGCGAATCACCTTCAGAGCCTGAGATCTCAAAAATTAATCTCGCTGATTCATTCGAGGCAGAAGAATATTTAACGGAAAAATTAATAGACTCCGGCAAAATTCAACCGAATGAAGAAATCAAATATCTTGACTCAGAAGTTGAAATTAACGGCGTTCAGTGCTGGGAGTTCTCAGCAAGTTTTAATTTTGTCGAGACCGGACGTTATGCAATTTCTCAAAACGGGAATATTTATATTTATCAAGACGAGAAATATATCATGTTAAAATAGGAGTTGTAAATATGAGAAAATTTTTTAGCGTTGTATTATTATTATGTGTTATAGCAAGTCCCGCGCTTGCATTCGAGACTGAAGGCAAAAATATAATTGTCGACGTTACCAGCACGGGCGAAAATCGTTTAGCAGCTATTGAAGGCGGATTAGTTGAGGCATTGCGTCAGGCATCAGGGAGCTTTATAGACTCAAAGACTGAGCTAAACAACGAGGAATTAACCGAGCGCATAATTTCTTATTCTCGAGGCTCAATCGCAAAATATGAGGTAACAGCAGAGGACACAAGCAAAGCCAGTGAAGGACTCTACACCGTCAAATTAAGAGTCTGGGTTGAGAGTGATTTATTACGTGACGGCGTTCAAATTGCAGCGAATAAGACATCAAGAGTCAAATTTTCGCCTGAAGATTTAGCACCGGAAAAACCCGCAGTAGATCCCGCCGAAGCGCAAAATAATGACAAATTAGCAGCCACTAACAAAAATAATGCGTCGTCCGGTGTAGATGCTTTATCGGCAATGCTTGAGCGTTATAACCCTGAAGATTTTATTAATATTAAAGTCATCGGCAAAGTTACTCCAGTTAAAGGCAAAGAGGCTGAAGATTTATGTCAAGTTCTCGTTGAAGTGTCATTTAATGACGAGCTTTATAACGGAAAATTTATCCCTGATTTAAAACAGGTACTCGACACAATTGCGGCCAAGAAAAAAGATATTACACTCACGCGAGAAAGAAATAATTTACGCAATATCTCAAGCAAAAAGGGCGCGCCCATGTCTGATAACAGCGTTATTTTGAGCGGGTCAGGACTCGGAAAAGATTTCAGCTTGGCCGTTTATGATAAGCCTGATAGATTCGGTTGTAGATTATACGGTTTCAAGAAAGAAGACTCGGACAAAATTTTGAATAATTTAACTGGTGTATTAGCTCAATTTAGGGGCAAAATAGCAAGACTCAAAGGTTTTGAGATTGAATTACTTGACGAAAACGGCGATGTTGTATCAACTGAAGAGCAAAAAATTACGCTGCCTTATTTGCTTACTGACAGCACAATTCGTAATAACGTCTGGGCTTTTCACCCGTCAATTATGAATTACATGGGAATGTATAATTATGTCCCCTTATATATCGAGAATAAGGCCGTAAATCTTCCGTTAAGATTTGAGCTGCCCGCAGAATTTCAGCAGATAACGCGCGAGATTAACGCAAAATTAGTCTTTGATGATGATTACTCGGACGCAGCACTGAAGACTCGAAACTCTTTACACAATGCCGCAATGAATTCACTAACAAAGCAGCCCGCCCGCTCAGATTTTGAGTCAGCCGCAGAAATTGAATACCCTTTAGCAGAAGCAGCAATCTATTATCTTGAGACGAATCAAATTTTAAGCACGCAGGGACTTTTACGCGATGAAGTAGTTGACCGTCTAGCAGATTTCAGAGAAAAAGGGAGTCACGCCGCATTTTACGGGACTTTCTTAAGATTGGAATATGATAATCAAGATTTTGAGGCTCAAAAAAGATCCGTGCAGTATTTAACTCAAGCGGCAATGATTCACCCTGAAGCTATGATTCGTATGGGAGAAGTGCAGGAGCAGGGATTTTATGACGTGAAGCCCAATCCCAAGAGAGCAGAATTTTATTTCAAGGAAGGCACGAGAATTTTATCATTACTTGCGAGTCAGGGACTCCCGCGTGCGGCTGTATCACTGGGACATGTTTATATTGAGGGACTCGGCACAAAGCAGGATATACCCAGAGCAGAAAAATTTTATAAATTTGCTGAGAAATCAGGCTTTACTGATCCTGAATATTTTATGTGGATTCATTATGGCGTTACTTTGCGTCAAGTTGTCCCGCCTGAGAAATTTTTAGAGTACATAAGACAATATAGCTGGGATTATAAAGATACTCGCACATGTTTGTATTTAGTGCGTGAAAAAATGTATAGTTATGGAGGGAATTTACAAGGAAATCTTATAAATATTCCTGTTCGTTACGCTGCTGATATGTTGAATGGAAAAAAATATTATCTTGGG
>CAJOEQ010000037.1 GCA_905233515.1 uncultured Synergistales bacterium | reverse complement strand
CGTTTCATTCGTGATTACAAAATTTAGCGGCAATCTCCGCATGTCGTTCTCTACTTCTTTGACTACAACGACTCTTTTTTCTGCTTCAGCCTGATTATACGAGACAACAAGAGCCGCCGCCCCGCAAACTGCCAAGAGTACGCCCAGCCATTGAAACATTCTCGCACCGTAAGCAATCGACATCGGACAAAGTATTATCCCCTGCGCCAGTGCCTGAAGAGATATTAACCCGATATTAAAGCCGTTCATTATGAACATTCCATAAAGGACGCTCAAAATTATAAATAACAGCCAAACGAGCGCCCATACTGACAAATCTACTCCGCCTACGATAGTCCCCTCACCCATTGAGCGAGCAAGCATTATCGTAGCAATTGAGATAACCGGCGGAAAAGTTATCCATTTCAGCAAATTATTTTGTCCCATAACGCAGCTCTTCTCCTGATGGATAACTCAAAGTGTAGTCAACAATTATATTTGCAGTTTCTCCGGCGGGGATTTCAAGCTCCCATTTAAATCTATTCTCGTTGTCTTTCTCTTTTTGCTGAGGCTCAATGCGTTTAATATCGAGTTTAATTTTTTCATCCGTTGGAACTGGGAGCCGGTCTCTGATTAAAACTTTCTTGTCTTCTTTTGTACCGTTCGTGATTTCGAGTTTATAACCGTTTGTAGATACTCCGCTGAACCATGAGACTCCTTGTTTTGTTATTAAAGCCTCTTTCTTGACTGTGATTTGATCTATATAGCCGAATGGTATAGATTTCTGACCTTTTCCGAACTCTTCAATAAAAATTTTCCCGGTTGTTGTATTATCGACTCTGAGTTCAGCATTTCCAGGGATTAAATGCTCGTTATCTTCTGACATTTCCGCGATTATCCATGCATTACTTCTCTGTTCAGGAATCAGCATTATAACAGGCTCACTCTTGAGTGTTAAAGCATTTCGAATCACGTCAAATTCTGACTCTTTTCCGTCGCCTGTGATTAAGCCCTGAATATTTATAATTCTGTCTGAAAAAGTTTCTTGCACGGCTGGAGCTGGTATATTTTCCGGTTCTATTTCTGAGTCTTCCATCATCATGGGCGCGGCCATATCCATTTCCATTTGCATATTTGTTGATTTAAATTGAGCGTTGCTGCGTGAAAATCTGACATTGCCGACTCCGCCGATATTTTCTTGTTTAGGCTTGATTGCTACTTTCAGAGGCTTTAATTCAGGCGTTATTATTCTTTCGTCCGGTGTCTTAGTGTGAAGAGTCATATTTCCGTTATAATCCAGTCCCGTTTTTTGCGAGGCCTTTATAAACATTTGAACGTCAATATTTCCTGTGCTGCTGTCGAGATTTAAAATATAATTCGGTCTCCATGTTGCAGAACTCGTGAAAGCCTCAAATTTTACTGTATTTTTTGCTTGACCTGATATGACGAGATAATTTTTTTCGTTTGACGGCGATCTTGAATTTAATTCGTTGCGTAAAGCTGTTAGAGTCGCTTTTTCCTGTTCGAGGGTAATTTTTAGGGCTGCTAACTCGTTTTCAGTATCGAGTCTCAAGTCCTGCGCGTCTCTGATGAATTCTAGCAATTTTTCAGGGCGTGCCGTCTCAGGTGATGAGTCTTTCAAGAGTGTTAGAGTCTGCTCAAGTGCTGCTTTTCTTGCGTTGAGTTCGTCAAGTGTTCTAGATTGAGCCTCAACCCTTGAATTTAATTCAGCAAGTGAATCAGGAATCCATTTTGTGCGTGAACGAGTTTCTACTCTGATATTTCCGTGAACGTCTTCAGGATTTAGTAATCGCACTGTATCAGCCTTAAAAGCTCCCGGCAAAATCGCTTCAAAAGTTGAATTATTTTCAAGTTCGACATTGAATGTAAATTTTGCGCCGCTCGGGTAAAAGTCCAATGCAGTAATTTTGACTTCTGAGGCGGTGGCTGCACTGGCAAAACTTGCTATAATTGCGAGTGAAATAATTAAATTTCTCATGAATAAATATTTTTCTCCTTTCATATGCTGTCTAGATAAATATATTATATAGCAGTGAAAAATACACGATAAATTACACTTTAAAAATTTCATTCAATATTATATATAAGACTCGGAATTGTTATAATGAAATCATGTTTTAAGCAGAAAATTTCACGTCAAGAAAGGCAAATTTTACTAATACATTTACTAATACAAAAATGTTAATTTATTTTAGTTATTGCAAGACTTCACAAAGGAAAAAATTTTGCTATGTTGTTAATTTTTTTATGCGCGGAAAAAGACTCAATCATGATAAAAATTTTCTGTCAAAATATTTCAATGAAAGTAACTTTTCAACGAAAAAAAATTTTTTTGTAAATCTTCAAATTTTGATTTATATCTCATGCCGTGAATTCTCAATTTTATAGTGTATAATGAAAAAATATTTTTGCCCCTTGATTTATATGATTTAAATCTTTAACGCGGCTTTGAGTAAATTTATTTGTTAAAAATTTTGAGCCGATTAATAATTTAAAGCATTATGGGTGTAAAATTACTTTGTGAAAAATTTATGAAAACGGGCGGACTAATTCTCCCCGACTTATAAAAATTGGGAATGTCTTAGAAGGAAGCTAGACAGTATTTGAGTCGCAGCCCTTGTTATATATAAAATAAAGCATATCGACGGAGCGAAAAAATAAAATATCTGACTGGGAGGCTCTTATTATATGGATAGTCTATTGATAGATTTTTCTCAAGTATACGGAAAGAACGGAACTAATGAAATATCAAGAAGTGTATATAATACCCGTGCTACACTTCCTAATACAATTACACCGCAAGCTCCTAAATTATCATTTGAAAGTATGCTCACGGACTCGCTGAAAAAAGTCAATGAATTACAAATACAAGCGGACAAAAAAATCAGGGATTTATCAATAGGCGATACTGATGACATTTCGGATGTTGTGCTTGCATCATCGCGAGCTGACACGGCATTAAGACTCGTCATGGAAATTCGTAATAAATTCCTTGACGCTTATCAAGCATTATCGAGAATAACGGGCTAAATAAATAATCATGGAAACTTTGAAACGCTGGTTTGCCTCCTTCTTAAATTTCTGGGCATCGTTAAAACTCTGGCAGAGGATCTCTATAATTCTTGCGATTGTTATAGTATTCGGGGCGTTGATAGCTTTAATTTTCATGACTGGCAGAACAAGCTATGAGCCTTTATATGCCGGTTTAGAAGTTGAAGATCAGGCGGCTATTGTAGATTATTTGCGCGAAAATAATATTTCATACAGGTTAGATCCTAAATCAAACGCGATTTTAATGCCCGGCAATGCAGTTTACGAGACTAGATTAACACTTGCACAAATGGGACTGCCAAAGGGCGGCACTACAGGATTTGAAATATTTGACGATTCAAAAATGGGAATGAGCGAATTTCAGCAGAGAGTCGCATATACCCGCGCAATAGAAGGAGAATTAGCGCGCACAATTTCACAAATGGCACAAGTCGAGAACGCCCGAGTCAGTGTCGTAATTCCTGAGCAAAGATTATTTCTTGAACAGCAAAAACCCTCTACAGCTTCAGTATTATTGAGATTAAGACCCGGCGCAACAATAGGGCCCACTCAAGTTAAATCAATAATTCATTTAGTTGCTCACAGTGTTGACGGACTACAGCCCGACGCTGTTACAGTTGTTGACACTCAAGGGCGAATTTTATCTGACATGATTTCAGATTCAATGATTATGTATAATCCCGACGGTTCAAATTCTGTCGCTTCAGTACAAAGAGAACTCGAACGCCAGCACGAGCGAGAACTTGAGAACAAAGTAAGAATCATGCTTGAACAAGTTTTCGGCCCCGGGACTGCTGTTGTTAGAGTCAAAGTTGATTTAGATTTTGACAAGCGCACTAGTTCATTTGTTGAGTACACGCCGAATCCTGAGACAGGAGTCGGAGTCCCCCGCAGTAATGAACGTCAAGAAGAAAGCTACACAGGTCAGGGCAACCCAGTAAACGGAAATCCCGGAACTACGACAAATATACCCGGTTACGCGATAAATTCGTCAACTGTGAACAGCGAATATAATAGATCAAATTCTACGACAAATTATGAGATAACAACAAGAAAAGGAGATCAAATCGTAACGCCCGGCGGTGTCAGGAGATTAACGGCTTCAGTCTTAATTGATGACAAGGGCGAAAATTTAAGCGAAGAGAGATTAGACTCATTAAGAGAAGTAATATCTTCAGCAATCGGCTTTAATGCACAGCGCGGCGACTCGTTAGTTGTAAGGTCTATGAGATTTTCTACAGCTTTTGCCGACGCTATGGCCGAACAAATGCAGCAAGAACGAAGATGGCGAATTATATCGGGATCAATTGCCGCATTTATAGTCTTGTTATTATTATTAATCGGCATATTCTGGTGGATGAGAATCAAGAAACAAAGACTCGCCGTACAAGAAATCGAGGCAGAAGGCAAAAAAGTCCCGACTATTCAAGAAATGCTCACATCACCGGATTTGCTTGCGTTCCAAGGTGAAATGGCGGTACTTGAAGAACAGCTCAAAGCCTACGCAAAGAGTCATCCTGATGAAATGGCGACTCTCGTTAATGAGTGGCTTTCAATGGACAATTAATTAATAAGGAGTTGACAGAATGCCCAAAGAAGAAGCAAGCGGAGGAGCTAAAGGGCTTTCAGGACGTGAAAAAGTTGCTGTCTTGATGGTCTCACTAGGAAATGAGATAGCCCCCGAAGTCTATAAAAAACTTGATGACTCAACAATTGAGTTAATTACGCTTGAAATAGCAAATTTAAGAAAGGTAACGCCCGACGTAAAGCTCACAGTCTTAAAAGAAGCGCAGGAAATTTTAATGGCTCGTGAATTTATGGCGCGCGGAGGTGTTGACTATGCAAGAGACGTACTTGAACGTGCACTCGGCCCGGAGAGAGCTCAGAGTCTTTTGGCCAGAATCACAGCAAGCCTTCAGGTTAAGCCGTTCGATTTCATGAGACACACGGAC
Source organism: uncultured Synergistales bacterium (assembly GCA_905233515.1). Classification (GTDB taxonomy): domain Bacteria; phylum Synergistota; class Synergistia; order Synergistales; family Aminobacteriaceae; genus JAFUXM01. Next base: position 2,953 of record CAJOEQ010000037.1, on the reverse strand, counting down.
GCAGGGCAGATTTTAGGCTTTATTCAGAATGAACACCCGCAGACTATAGCCCTAATTCTGTCATATCTCGAACCTACACAGGCAGCAATGATTCTGAGCGGGTTAAATCCCATTTTGCAGGCCGATGTTACGAAAAGAATAGCTAATATGGATCGAATAACTCCGGAAGTTTTGCGGGAGGTTGAAAGAGTGTTAGAGCGCAAATTAAGCACCGTTATGGGTCAAGATTTCACAGTTGCAGGCGGAATTGATGCCGTTGTAGCAATCGTGAACAGCACTGACAGAGCAACAGAACGCAATATCATGGAATATCTCGAAGAAAATGACCCCGAACTCGCTGAAGAAATCAAGAAAAGATTATTTGTATTTGAAGACAGCATGAAACTTGATGACAGATCATTACAAAGAGTTTTGCGTGAAGTCGATCTCAAAGAACTTAGCTTGGCACTTAAGGGAGCGACTGAAGACCTCAAAGCAAAATTTTTCAAGAATATGTCAAAGCGTGCTGCCGAAATGTTACAGGAAGATATGGATTTCATGGGCCCAGTAAGAGTCAAAGACGTAGAAGAAGCCCAGCAGAAAGTAGTAAACGTAATAAGGAGCTTGGAAGAACAGGGCGAAATCGTTATCGCTACCGGCGGAGGGGACGAGTTAGTTGTATAACGGTCTGGCTCATCAAAGAGTCCTGCGAACTGTGAGACTTTTACCTCAGGCCGTAAAAATAGGAATCCTTGAGAGTGAAATTAAACAAGAAGGCACTAAACCCGACCAGCCCGAACAGACCGCAAAAACTGTGAAGGCTGGCAAAAACTCCACGCAAAAATTACAGATAAACGCCCCTTCAGTAAATACTCAAGAATTAGACGAACTCGCAGCGCAAATTAAGGCACTCACTAACAGTTTAAGCACTGCAGAACTCGCAAATTCTCAATTGTCAGAAGCTAAAGCAAGACTCGAAAGCGAAATAGGCGGCATAAAATCCGAATATGAATCACGGCGGCGAACTCTAGAATCTGAAGCAAACTCAAACGCTAAGAAAATAGCAGATCAGGCACGCGAGAAAGCACAGCAGGAAGGCTACAATAAAGGCTATAACGAGGGAATTTCGCAAGCTCGTAAAGAAGTCGAACAGGAATATTTACAAAAATTTTCGGACTTGGCCGGAGTAATTGATAATCTAGGGAAAAAACTTAATGAAAATTTTGCAGAACTCGTGAAATTAAATCAGCCTAAATTAATAAGAGTCTGGACTGAAATGTTACGCAGAATGTTACAGCGTCAAGTCGAATTAAACCCTGACACGATTGATTCTGTATTGACTGAGTTATTAACCCGTTTGAGCGATAAAAATCAAGTTTTAATTTACGTATCGCCCGATGATTTAAAGCACGTCGAGTCAGAAATCGACTCAAAATTTCAGGAGGCTTTACGGGGAGTCAAGCGTTTAGAAATCAAAGCAGATCCAAGCGTAGAAAAAGGCTCATGCTTAGTAGAAACGAGTCTAGGAGTCTATGATGCCCGCTGGAAGACTCAATTAAGTCAAATAGAGTCAGTAGTCGATGAAGTTTTCCAGCAAGCAGCGAAAGAAGATTAAACTATGAAAGATTTAGACGATATAAATTTATTTCAGTTATTCAGCGTTGATTTATTGCAGAAACCGCTAATAAAAATTAATGGCCGTATAGTTCAGGTTGTAGGACTGGTAGCAGAGTCTCAAGGGCCTGACGTGAGAGTCGGGGATTTATGCAAAATTTGTTTTCGCGACGGTTCGCACGAGTTAGACGCTGAAGTTGTAGGATTCCGAGAAGATAGAGTGTTATTAATGCCCTTAGGAGCTTTACAGGAAGTCGGCCCCGGCTGTGATGTTGTCTCAACAAATAGGCCGCTTGAAGTTCCTGTCGGTGATGCATTGCTCGGGCGAGTCCTTGACGGTTTAGGCAATCCCATTGACGATAAAGGCCCGATTGCTGCGAGTGATTTTTACCCGTTATACGCGACTCCGCCTCATCCATTAAGGCGCAAAATGGTAGATACTCCCCTGTCAGTCGGAGTCAGAGTCGTTGATGGAATGCTCACACTTGGAAAAGGTCAGAGAATCGGAATTTTTGCAGGTTCAGGCGTAGGGAAGAGTACTCTTTTAGGAATGATGGCGCGATATACTACTGCTGATGTAAACGTGATTTCTTTAGTCGGTGAACGTGGCCGCGAAGTCCGGGAATTCATTGAGCGCGATTTAGGCCCTGAAGGTTTAAAACGTTCTGTATTAGTTATTGCTACGTCGGATCAGCCGGCATTAATCAGGCTTAAATCTGCAATGACAGCTACAGCAATCGCCGAATATTTCAGGGATCAGGGGAAGGACGTTTTATTGATGATGGACACTGTTACAAGAGTCGCCCGCGCTCAACGTGAAATAGGTCTAGCAATCGGCGAACCTCCAGCACCTTCAGTTTTTGAGATGCTGCCAAGATTGTTAGAACGCGCCGGAGCTGGTGAAGTAGGAAGCATTACGGGAATTTATACGGTCTTAGTCGACGGCGATGATATGAATGAACCCGTTGCAGATACAGTGAGGGGAATTCTTGACGGTCATATTGTTTTATCGCGTAAAATTGCAGCAAGAAATTTTTATCCCGCAGTAAGTGTATTAGACAGCGTGAGTCGTGTAATGCCCGCTCTTGTATCTCGTGAACATTTAGACGCAGCAGCAAGAGTCAGAGATTTATTAGCTACTTATGCAGAGTCAGAAGATTTAATTAATATCGGTGCTTATAAGTCAGGCAGTAATATGCGGGTTGACTGGGCACTTGCTAACATGGAAAATGTTAGAAATTTTTTATCTCAAAGAGTCGAAGATAAAACGAGTTTTGACGATACTGATAAAAGATTGCTTAATCTCGCGCCTTATCCTACAGCACCGGCACAAACTGAACAGGCAGCAAGTTAATTTATA
>CAJOEQ010000036.1 GCA_905233515.1 uncultured Synergistales bacterium | reverse complement strand
GCAAATTTTATGGGACACTTCAAAGCCGAACGGAACGCCGCGCAAATTAATGGACGTAAGCAAAGCTCATAAAATGGGCTGGCACGATAAAACGAGCTTACGAGAGGGCATAAAATTATCTTATGAAGATTTTAAACGCAAATATCGTGAATAAATAAAGCCGGGTTATTAAGCCCGGTTATTTATTGCAAGTTGACCGCAAGCCGCCATTATATCAGTTCCGCGCTCTTTTCTGAGTTCGTACTCAATTTTTAAACTTGACAACGCCGCGCAAAATTCTTTAATTCTTGTATTATCTGAACGCTTTAAATCCGGCCTGCTGGGTATGGGATTAAACGGTATTAAATTAATATAAGGCTCAAGCCCGTCAAGAAGTGCCGCCATCTCATAAGCAAGTGAGACATCATCATTTATATTATTTATCAGCGCGTATTCAATTGTAATGCGTTCACCTGTTCTATCTTTGTAGCGTCTGAGTGCGTTAATTAATTTCTGTAAAGGGTATTGCTTATTGACTGGCATTAATTTATTTCGTAAAAAGTCATTCGGCGCGTGCAGTGAAAGCGATAATCTTATAGGTATCTCAAAATCTGCTAAGTCTTCAATGCCGGGGACTATTCCCGAAGTAGAAATTGTAATGTGTCTTGCGCCTAAGTTGCGCATTTTTTTGTCATTCAATGAGCGTATAACAGAAAAAATATTTGCCTCATTTAAAAGCGGTTCACCCATTCCCATGAAGACTATATTATTTATGTCAGAGCCGTTAATTTTTTCCATGAGTAAGAATTGCCCGAGAATTTCACCGCGCGTTAAATTTCTAGTAAAGCCCATTGACCCCGTATAACAGAACGCGCAATTAAGAGGACAGCCCACTTGACTGGAAATACAGGCGGTTTTATGGCCTCCGTGATTTAATAGTACGCTTTCAACTCGTGAATTGTCGTTAAACTGCCATAAAAATTTTTTAGTGCCGTCTTTAGAAACTTGCTGACGTATCATAATAGGAAGTGTAATAAAAACTTGTTCGCTTAATTTTCCGCGTAAGTTTAGAGAAAGATTACTCATTCCGTTATAGCTGAATTCTTTTTTTGCATAAATCCATTGACAGACCTGACCAGCTCTAAATTTTGCCTCGTTCCAGTTCGCAAATAATAATTCCCAGTCGTTAAGTGATAATTCTAGCGCGTCATAATTATTATTATTCATGTTAAATAAAAATTTTCTCCCAGTTATATATAAATTTTTCATGAGTAATTATATATCATGCTTTATATAAACCGGCGGGGGAATAATTTTTAGCAAGTTCATTATACGCACTATGATTAAATTAAATAAATTTTTATCGAGAATTATATAACATGCTTGATTTAAATATTTTCACTCCGGCCAAGTTTTTAATAATTATGCAATTACAAGAATAACAAAAAATTTTGCCGTCTTGAGTTACTCAAAAAAAAATTTGCGCACTATTCAGCGTTGTTATAAAATTAATTAATCTTTATTACACTATAAAATAATTTTGGAGGCAAGCGCATGATTGATTTATACGCTGTCGGTGAAATGGTAATAGACTTCATACCGGGAAGTGAAGAAGCCAGTTATATACGTAAAGCCGGAGGAGCTCCCGCAAATGTAGCTATAGCAGCTGCAAAAAACGGGCTGAAATCTGCAATGTGCTGTAAAGTCGGAGCAGATAATTTCGGTCATTTCTTGATGGATACTCTAGCAAAATATAATGTTGAAGCCATTTGTAAAGATTTGTGCGAAGAAGCAGTTACGACTATGGCATTTGTTACACTTTTAGCGAACGGTGAGCGGGTTTTTACTTTTGCACGCAAGCCCGGGGCTGATATGATGTTATCAGAGAATGACGTAAAAGAAACCGACATAAATAATTCTGTAATAGTTCACGCCGGTTCATGTTCATTATCTGCACAGCCTGAGAAAGACGCTACAATTAAAGCAATGAAGTTGGCACACGAAAATAATAAACTCGTAAGTTTTGACATAAATTATCGCAATATAATGTGGAAAGACGATATAAAAGCGTGTGTTGATGCCATAAAAAGCGTCTTGCAATATGTAGATTTGCTTAAATTGTCAGGTGAAGAGATTGACATGATGGGCGGCGAAGAAAATTTACCGGTTTTAATGCGAGATTATAACATTGCTGTGATAGTTGAGACCCTAGGCAAAGACGGCGCAAAAGCATATTTCAATAGTGAAGTCTTGAAAGTCCCGGGCTTCAGAGTTCCAGCAGTTGACGCAACAGGCTGCGGAGATGCATTCTGGGGGGCTTTCTTGTCAAAATTGCGTCTTGATGGAGTTAGTAATTTATCAGATTTGACCGGCGAAAAAATTAAATCAGCAATGAATTACGGCAATATTTCCGGCTGTATTTGCGTTCAGAGCAAGGGAGCTATTGAATCAATTCCCACTCGTAAGCAAATCGAGGAATTTATACGAAAAAATAATATAGACTTTACAAAATGAGCATAATTTCACCTTCTTTAATTTGTCTAGACATGTGCAATCTTGAGAGCCAAGTAAGAATTTTAGAGCAGGCCGGTATAAATTATTTGCACGTTGATATTCTTGACGGTCATTTTTCGCCGAGTATGCCGCTGGGACTTGATACAGTGAGGCAATTACGCGCAAAGACAAGTTTAAAATTTGATTGCCACGTTATGACAACTGAACAAGATTATTTTGTTGATGAGCTGCTTGATATAGGTGTCGAGCAGCTTATTTTTCACGCAGAAACTCAACCGCATATAGACGGCATGATTAATCGCATTCACTCAAAAGGAGTAAAAGCCGGTGTCGCTCTCAAACCTTCAACGCCTTTGAATGTGTTAGATTATGTTCTCGAAAAATGCGAAGTAGTGTTATTAATGCTGATTAACCCCGGTTACGCATTTGTTAAAGGTGAGCAGCAAGTCCCATATGCCGAACGCAAAATTAAAGAATTACGCGACATGATAAAATCTCGCAATCTTGACACAAAAATAGAACTTGACGGCAGAATAAGCGAAAAAAATATAATTGACTGGGGCAAAACGGGCTTGGCCGATATTTTTGTAACTGGTAGTACGTGCTTAAAACGTGATGATTTATTAAATTCACTTCGGAGGCTAGAAAATTTATGACATTCAGCGAAAATTTTATTAAGACAAAATCAGAAGTATTTGCCGAGCTTGAGAAAGTTTTTAATAATATCAAGCCCGAACAGGTTGAGAAATTGCACGATGAGATTTTGAAAGCTGATCAAGTATTTTTTGTAGGAGTAGGCCGCGTAATGATGGCTCTTGAGTGTATTTGCAAGAGATTAGCTCATTTAGGGATAAAGGCTCATTGTGTAGGAGATATTACAGAACCGGCTATTACTAAGAATGATTTATTAATTGTAGGCTCAGGATCGGGCGGCTCGTTATTCCCCTTAGGTATTGCAAAAAAAGCCCGTCAAGTAGCAGACTGCAAAATCGTACATATCGGCTCAAATCCTAACAGCGAAATGAAAGATATAGCCGATTTCATGGTAAGAATTCCAGTCAGGACAAAATTTTATCTTGAAGACGAGATTGATTCATGTCAGCCCATGACGACAATTTTTGATCAGAGTTTATTATTACTCGGCGACATTATAGCAAAAATGATAGTCGATGAGCGCAATATTAACATGAAAGATTTATGGCAGTATCACGCTAATTTAGAGTGAGGTTTTATTATGAAATCTGAATTAATGAAATACGTCGGCAGCATTCAGCAATTAGCATATGTTAGACCTATAACTTACACAGAAGGTCGCAGCTCAGGCCTGAAAGCATTTGACGTGAAAAATGGCAAAATGTCATTTAGAGTGTTAGCTGATAAGTGCTTAGATGTCAGCGAGTTCACTTATTCGGGAATAAATATAAATTTCCTGTCAAAACCGGGCTTGCAAGGTCTGGGACATTATGACACTAACGGTGCAGAGGCTCAAAGAAGTATAATGGGCGGTTTATTTTTTACCGCTGGACTTGAGACAATAGGCGCACCCTGTGAGATTGACGGCAAAAATTATCCAATGCACGGGCGAATTCGTACAACTCCGGCGGAACATCTTTCAAGTAATGCATACTGGGAGAATGACGAGTATAAAATCAAAATTTCCGGTGAAATGCGCGAGTCTGAATTATTCGGTGAAAATCTTGTATTGCGTCGTAGTATTGAGACAGTTTGCGGCACAAAATCATTTACACTGATTGACGAATTCGAAAACGAGGCTTTTAGAGAAGAGCCGTTAATGCTGCTTTATCATGCTAATTTAGGATGGCCGTTTTTAGACGAGACGACACAATTTTATATTCCCACTAAGAAAATCACTCCTCGAAATTCCGACGCTGAAGGCCACGAAGATAGATATAACGTAATGGAAGCTCCGAAAGATAACGAGCCTGAATACGTTTTTATGCATGAATTAAAATCAGACCCGCAGGAAAATACAGAAGTCATCGCGGTAAATCCAAATTTAAAACTTGGCCTAAAAATTTCATGGAATATGAAATATTTACCTCATTTTATGCAGTGGAAGAGCATAGCGAGCGGTGATTATGTAGTCGGACTTGAGCCTGCAAATTCACTAGTTCACGGGCGGAAATGGTATCACGAAAAAGGAAATATTCACACTCTCGCACCGTTTAAGCGGGAGAAAAATATTTTAACTTTTACAATTTTAGAGGGCGACTCTGAAATCAACGAAAATATTTCAGCTTTTAAAGCAAAATTTTAAAGAGGTGTTATTTATAATATGAAGAGATCCGAAATCAACGCGCATATTAAGGAGTTCGAGGCACTATTAAAGAAACATTGTTTTGCGTTACCTCCTTTTTTGAGCTTTACCCCTGAAGAGTGGGCAGAGAAAGGCCACGAATACGACGAAATACGAGATAACGCGCTCGGCTGGGACATAACGGACTACGGCGAGGGGAATTTTGCGAAAAAAGGGCTTTATTTAATCACGCTCAGAAATGGCAATGTTCACAATAAGAAATACACGAAAACTTATGCCGAAAAAATTATGATGCTCAAAGAAGGCCAAGTATCGCCTAATCATTTTCACTGGCACAAAATGGAAGATATTATAAACCGTGGCGGCGGAAATGTTTTATTTAGACTTTGGAACGCTGACAGGACGACCGAACAGCCTTTAAATACGGACGTGAAAATTTTCAGAGATGGCCGCGAGTATTTTGTCCCTGCTGGCAGTGATGTAATTCTCAAGCCCGGCGAGTCTCTCTCACTTTATCCGTATTATTATCATGAATTCATTATCCAGCCCGGCACGGAGTACGCTATTATCGGTGAAGTCTCAATGTGCAACGATGATAACACTGATAATAGATTTTATGAGCCTTTAGGGAGATTTCCGACTATTGAAGAAGACGAGAAACCTTATAGGCTGCTTTGTACTGAATATCCGGCGGCTAAGGACTAAAAAATTTTTATCTCTAGTAAAGTCCGCAAATAATTCTTTACTCCTGAAAATACCACCCGGCGGGCTTAGAGGTACCTGTTAAAAACGGTTTCAAACGGGGATAAGTAAAAATTTATTTATTCCCGCAAAATATAAAAATTTTAGACGTGAAAGGAGTAATTTAATTTGAGTGATTACGTTGTAACAATGGAGCATATCACTAAAACATTTCCAGGCGTTAAGGCTCTTGATGATGTTCATTTGCATTTAAAGGCCGGTCGTGTCATGGCTCTGTTAGGTGAGAACGGCGCAGGAAAATCAACTCTCATGAAGATTCTTTCAGGAGTTTATACGCGTGATTCAGGCGACATTACGATTTTCGGGCAAAAAATTGAGGGCGATTTGAACACTAAACAGGCTCAAGCCTTAGGAGTTGCGATAATCCATCAAGAATTAAACATGTGCCAGCATTTGAGCGTGTCAGCAAATATGTTTTTAGGCCGAGAAATTACGAAAAATGGCAGGCTTGATAATGCGGCAATGAATCGTCAAGCAATTGAACAGCTTGCAAAATTAGGAATTCACGACATAGACCCTGACGAATCAGTCGGAAATTTGACAGTAGGCCGTCAGCAAATGGTCGAAATCGCAAAAGCCTTGTTAATTAATGCAAAAGTCTTAGTTATGGATGAGCCTTCTTCTTCGCTTTCTAACGCAGAAATCACAGAAATGTTTAGAATCGTCCGCGAGTTAAAGGCAATGGGCACGGCGATTGTCTATATTTCTCACAGATTGCAGGAATTACATCACATTGTCGACGACGTTACAATCATGCGCGACGGAAAATATATAACTGAAGGCGAATTTAATTCGTTCACTATGGATCAAATTATTGCTAACATGGTCGGTCATGAAGTCAAAAATCAATTCCCGCGTGAATCTGTACCTAAGGGCAAAAAGATTTTAGAAGTCAGGCATTTGAACGCCGGCAAATTAGTTCGTGATGTGAGCTTTGATTTATACGAGGGTGAAGTACTAGGCTTTTCGGGACTTGTCGGAGCTGGAAGAACTGAGACAATGCGCGCTATTTTCGGTGCAGATCCTAAAGAGAGCGGCGAAATTTTACTTGACGGCAAACCTTTAAATATTTACAGTCCCGGCTCGGCAATTCGTCAAGGTATCGTGTTAGCTCCTGAAGACAGGAAAAAAGAAGGACTTTGCACAAAACTTTCTATCAGAGATAATATAGCACTTCCAAATCTTGACATTATCACTCTCGGCAGTCCAACCGGCAAAATTAACAAGAAAGTCGAGAATGAAATGATAGAAAAGGGTAAAAGCTCACTCACTATCAAGATGGCAGATGCAGAAGTCGCAGCAGGCAGTTTATCAGGCGGTAATCAACAAAAAGTAGTCGTTGCAAAATGGCTTGCTCGTCAGTCAAGAGTGTTAATTTTCGACGAACCCACGCGCGGAATTGACGTAGCCGCAAAAGTTGAGATTTACGAGATTATTAACGAACTCAAGAAACAGGGAGTAGGCGTTATTATAGTCTCATCAGAATTGCCGGAAGTCATGGGAATAGCTGATCATATTATAGTAATGTGCAACGGCAAAATCACAGGAGAAGTTGACCCGCGCCACACGACCGAAGAAGAAATCATGACATATGCTACTAGATTTGGCGACAATGCCGCATAAATTTTTAATCAGGAGGAATTATTAACTATGGAAAAAAAGCGCAGTTTTCTATCAAAACCAGGTGTAGCTTCAGTTGTTACAGCCTTTGTCGGAGTTGTCGTCTTAATGCTTATATTCTGGGGAATGAACCCGAATTTTATCAAGCAAAATAATTTAATGTCATTATCGCGTTCAATTTGTCCGTATTTATTAGTCGGTATCGGTCAAGGCATTGTCTGTATAACTGGAAATATCGATTTGTCAATCGGCTCAGTTCTCGGCATGTCCGCAATGATTTCAGCGACTTTAATTTGCAGCGGCATAAATGTAATTTTAGCGATTATTATAGACTTGATTGCATGCTTAATCGTAGGCTTATCGAATGGCGTATTAGTCGGAAAATTTAAGCTCCCTCCTTTTATCGGAACTTTAGGAACTATGACAATTTGCCGCGGTAT
>CAJOEQ010000035.1:18148-24609 GCA_905233515.1 uncultured Synergistales bacterium | reverse complement strand
CCTGCACAATTAATTGAAGGATTAAAATATTTTGCGTCTCGTTCAGGAATGAATATTAAGGGACTCGGTGACAGTTTAGCGGCAAAATTAATAGAGTCCGGCCTCGTTAAATGCTTGAGCGATATTTACACGCTAAAAATTTTTGACTGGCTGAAACTTGATAAAATTGCCGAGAAAAGCGCAGAAAATATCATGAAAGAATTAGAATCATCAAAGACTCGCCCACTTGTGAATTTAATTACTGCTCTGGGAATTCCTGATGTTGGAAAAAACGCGGCAAATTTACTTGTTGAAAGATTCGGGGATATTGACTCGCTCAAACAAGCAAGTGAAAGCGATATAGCACTAATTGAAGGAATCGGGCCGATTATCGCGAAAAGTGTACATGAATTTTTCAGGAATGAGTCAAATTTGAATTTAATCGAGAATTTCCGCGCGCTTGGCCTCACTATGAGCAGCGATAATATAATAAAAAATGGCAAATTATCAGGTCAAATATTTGTCTTCACTGGGACTCTTGAGTCAATGACTCGCGAACAGGCAGCCGAACGAGTCAAAAATTTAGGCGGGCGGGTCTCTGAAAGTGTCAGCAAGAAAACAAGTTATCTCGTTGCAGGCGATAAAACAGGCTCAAAACTTGAGAAGGCAAATAAATTAGGCGTAAAAATTTTAAGCGAACATGAATTTATTAGCATAATTAATGATATTATATAGCAATCCACGAACACGCAAATTATATATATATATTTAAAATATGAAGGGAGCTATTAATTTTATGTCAGACAAGAAAATTAAACGTATAGGAGTCCTCACAAGCGGAGGAGATGCGCCCGGAATGAATGCCGTTATTCGCGCGGTATACAGGACTGCAAATTATTTCGGGATTCAGTCTATAGGAATCCGGCGGGGCTGGCAGGGCTTAATCAATGGCGATTTTGTCGTATTAAATGATGATGTAGTGCGTCATACTGTAGGACGGGGCGGAACTGTTTTATATACTGCTAGGAGTCCTGAATTTATGACGGAGGCAGGCCGGCAAAAAGCTCTAGCAACTTGCAAAATGTTAGGTCTTGACGGCGTTATTGCTGTAGGAGGCGACGGGACATTTAGGGGCGCACTTGAACTTTCACGGCTCGGCGTTCCTGTTATGGGAATTCCTGCCACTATTGATAACGATATAGGCTGCACAAATTACACTATAGGATTTGACTCGGCGTGTAATACTGCTATTGACTGCATTGACAAATTACGCGATACTATGCAGTCTCATGAAAGATGCTCGGTCGTTGAAGTCATGGGAAGACATGCTGGATTTCTTGCGCTTTATGTAGGACTCGCAGTTGACGCAACTTCTGTATTAGTTCCTGAGCGTGAAATGGATTTCGAGCAGCACGTAATAGAAAGAATTCAGAACGCAAGACTTTCAGGAATTACACATTTTATGATTGTCGTAGCAGAAGGAGCAGGCAGCGCAGTTGAAATCGGCCATAAAATAAAAGAATCTCTCGGAATGGATCCGCGCGTTACTGTTTTAGGCCATATTCAGAGGGGCGGCGCACCTACAGGACGAGACAGAGAGACAGCGACTCGAATGGGTTATTATGCTGTGAAGGCATTTGCTGAAGGTCGTTCGGGCAGCGTTATTTGTACACGTGAGGGCGGAATTGTTGAGACTCCGATCGAAGAAGCCCTAAAGATGCAGAAACATTTACAAATGGAACGTTATGACATTCTTGAGGCTATATCTTCAACTTCAACAGGAATAAAGCAATAAAATTTTATAACTGGGCATTTATGAAGCGTTTAAATTATCGCCGAGTATCTGCCCGCATTGCTTGTTATTAAATTTTCAGCCTCAAGAGAAACTAACGCGCTTTGTATATCAGAAAGATCTAATTTGCTTGAAATTAATAACTCGTCGGACGTGATATTATTCTTTGCTTGAATGAGTGAATATATAATTTTTTCGTCGCTTGATAAATTAATATTTTGTTCGTTTATTCCTGATTCTGACTCTGACTCTGAGAAATTTATATTTACCTGCGAATTAGCTGTGATTTTATTAATAAATTCTTCAATACTTATAATTGCGCCCGTTCCCTCGTTTAATAAAGAGTTCGACCCCCTGAAAGTCTCGTCATTAATTCGCCCCGGGACTGCCCATAATTCACGGTTTAATTTTTGAGCATAACGAGCTGTAATCATTGCTCCGCCTCCTTCAGGTGATTCAGCAATTATCACGCGTCCTGCAAGAGCTACGATTATTCTATTACGTTCAGGAAATCGCCAAGACTCCCCGCCTGAATTCATAGGATATTCGCTGATTAATGCGCCGTTATTCTCTAAAATTTGCTTGAATAAATCTTTATGTTCAGTGGGATAAATTTTGTCGAGTCCAGTTCCGAAAACTGCAGCAGTTACGCCGTTCTCCGATAAGCAGCCTCTATGAGCCGCCGCGTCAATTCCCCTAGCTCCACCGCTTATAACAATTATTCCAGCAAGTGCCAAAGCCTTAGCAAGTTTTACAGCAGTATTTCGGCCATATTCGCTGCATTTACGAGTTCCAGCTATAGCAGCAGAAGGAAGAGAAATATTTGCACAGCCTTTCACGTATAAGCCTATAGGCGGCTTTGTTAAATCTCTTAATTTTGCGGGGTAATCAATATCTAGAGCATTAATAAATCTTGAGTCAAACGAGTCAATTTTTTCGAGTTCTTTATCTGCCCAGTTATCTTTTGCGAGAATATTTATTAATCTTGATTGCACGCTTGAACTTAGGCCAAGCTCACTATAAAAATTTTCTCCGCCAGTGAATAACTCATCAGGATTAAAATTTTCGCATAATCTTATAAATGAGTCATAAGGTGCTTTTATAGCGTTAAGTATTAGTGCTGCTCTAGTGATTGCTAAATTATTTTCTTTCATGGCCATATTATACACAAAAAAAACCGGGAAGACTCCCGGCCTGAAACAAAAAATTTTTACGCTGCAGGAACCTGCAATTTTCCATCGTCAATTAAAGTTTTTGCTACCCACTCAGCAACGACTCCGGTAATTTCTATGCAATGGGCTTTTCTTTCAGGAGACATAAAATTATCGCCTGCCCACTGACGAGTCATGACTCTGCAGCAAGTCGCGCCGTATTTTTCTTTTATGAAATCGTGAAGTCCCTTAGCAACTTCGAACATTTTAGGATTCATAGGCTGACCCTTTACTCTGCCGTAAACGATTCCGAGTGCCATTTCTCCGCCTGATACTGCACCGCATAAACATTGAGCCTTACCCATTCCAATAGGGAAACTTGAGGCCATTTTTACAATATCATCGCTAAATGGCTGCCCTAGAGCGTCATTAATTGTCTGTAGTACTGCCTCAGAACAGAAATAAGTGCCGCTTCTGAAATATTCTTCTGCGGTCTCGCGTATTGATTTGACGTATTCGTCTTTTGTCATGATAATAATACCCCTCTCAAAAAATTTTTATTTATTCACTTATGACTGATAAAATCAGCTCGTAAGTTTCGCAAAATTATTTAATCTTTAGCAAATAAGAACATTACATAACGAATAAGCACCCATAACACTACAACAAGTGCTATAACCGTCTGAATCTCGTATAAAATATCTTGCCATGACAGCCCCGTAAAATTTGCTGATAATTTCACGGCCAATGCGCTAATTACTAATGGGAAGGTAAAGGCCGAATGACTCGGAATGAACGCAAAACTAAATGTCTTGAATAAATAAAGCATTCCTACAACCCAGAAGAAAATCGAGCAAGCTAATAACGCGTAAACTATCAAAGAATTTTTTTCAGGAAATGACACCATATAACCAGCTAGCAATAACGACGCAGGAGCAGCAAAAATTACTGTAGTAGGCTGTGCAGGTGCGGGAATTTCTCCGACAAGAAAAACTCTTTTGCAGACGACAATTAATAATAATATATAAGTAATTAATCCAAACCAGAAAGCATATTGACCGATGTCTAATCTTCCAGTTACAGGAGCTGACACACTGGCTACTGCAATTCCCACGTATACTATAAACCATGATGGGAAGACTTTTTTAATCGCAAAATTTCTTAATACAAATTTAAACGTGAACCAGATTATTAACAGCACATGACAAATTACTCCGGCATACCAAATTATATTAGCGCATTCGGGGCAATAGGGCTTAACGTAAGCAGCTAATAACATAGTAGCCATTGTGAAAGTCGGAAATACGCTCGCAGCAACTGGATTATCAAGCGGTTCAGATAGTTTTACATTCAAGAATAAAATTTTTAGCAAATAAGGCACATAGAGAACTAATGCGATGATTCCAAGAGCGAGTCTTGCTTCTGCACTATATGACTGAATCAAATTTCCTAAAGCAAACAGGCCAAGTATTAGACCCGCTATAGGAATAGGGTAACGCTTCAAGAATGACATAATAAATTAATACCTCCGAATTAAATAAATTAAATTATAAAATTTTTCGCGTGAATTATTAATGACTTAACAGAGAGTCCGAACATAATAATATAACTGCATCACGTGCAACTGAATATTTACATCATGTGAAGTGAGTCATAATATTTTGTTCAGCTCCATTCTGTTAAAATTTGAAGTGTAAATTATAATATCAGAATACAAATATTTTTGCGATAATAATTTATGTTATGTGAGGTGCTTTTTATGATTTACACGAACGATTATGACTCGTCTTTAGGTAAAATTTTACTTGCAGGAGATAATACGGGCTTGACTGGCTTATGGTTCTATGGACAAAAAAATTTCGCAGGAAATATCACGAGTAAACATAAACAACAAAGCACGAAAATTTTAGATATTGCTAAATCTTGGCTTGATAAATATTTTGCTGGGACAAAGCCCGATTATTTGCCGCCTTTACACATAGTTTGCTCACCGTTTCAATATAGAGTCTTTGACTATCTCATGAAAAAAATAAAATACGGGAATTTTACGACTTACGGCGAAATAGCAGCAAAGATAAATAATTCTCCGCGCACTGTTGGACGAGCAATGGCACAAAATAATATTTTGATAATAATTCCATGTCATAGAGTACTAGGCTCAAATTTTAGTTTAACAGGTTATGCAGCAGGAATTGAACGCAAAAAAAAGCTCCTCGAACTTGAGAGGAGCAAATAATAATCTAACAAAATTTCATGCGGTCGGGATTACCTGATTCACCATCAAAAAATTTTAATATTTTCACGTCAAGCGAATTAATTAATCCCGTTATTCTTTCTTTATCTGACTCGTTATAATAAAGCACGCTGACCCCGCAGCATTTATCGGCCTCTCTAGGAGTCGGCGCAAACGTACATTTTATCCCGTCAGCTTTCATTGAGTCATATAATTTCTGAGCATTCGTTACATCAGGAAATAATATATAATGCAGCAATTTATTAATTTCCTAACATCTCAAGAAATGCCCCGATTCGAGTCTTTAACTGCTCTGCGTCCTGATCCGTGTAATCCGTCTCAATGCCTAAAACGGGAATTCCAGCATTCTTTAATTCGCGCTCAACAAAATAGCCTTCAGTGTCATAAATATTGCAGAATTTGAGATTTAAATCTATAACTCCGTCGGCTTTGTACTCTTTAACGAGTCTCTTAATATCGTCAATGCGTTCAAAATTTGGAGTGAAGCAAGCGCAGTGAATCGCTCCCATGTATCTATCAGTCAAATTTTTAATCATTTCGTCAATTGTCGCGCCCGACTCGTCTACGCACTTCTCATAATATCTGACTCCGGTGCATAACTCTTCACAGACTACAGCCCCGCCGAGACTTTCAATTATATGATGAATCTTCCAATTTGGAATCGATAAAGGCGTGCCGGTGATTAAGATTCTTTTTGCGCCCTTAGGAAATACTGACACATGATTTTTTGCGCGCTCGTCTAACTCATCGCACAATTTATTAATCATTCCGGTAATTCTCGCGGGGTCATCGTAAAAAGCTATCTGAGTGATTAATAATACGTCCTTCCCGCTGATGGGTATATCGTCAAGTTTTCTGAAATTTGCGAGTCTCTGAAGTGCTTTGCGTTTCTTATTCAATAAAATAATTGCCTCGCGTAATTTTGCCGGAGTTACTTTATTCCCCGTCAACTCTTCACATCTTGCAAGATAGCCTTTTATTTCGTCCTGCCAGTGCTCATAATCTTTCGGGCGTTTCATTTGCGGAATGTCCATTATATACATAGGGGCATCTTCTGCTAGAATCTCCCACGCCTTTTTTTTGCCGTCGCATGTGTTCTCACCGATAAATAAATCAGCAAGCCTGAAAAATGGACAAGTCCTGTCAAATCTTGCGCCTAAACTTGCTTTTATGAGCGGACATGTTGCAGCAGGTAATTTTTTCTCCCCGCCAGGTACCCAGAATTGAGAGCCTGAACATAAACCCGTCGCAATAGCTCCCGCAGCAATCGGAATCTCGTCAGGAA
>CAJOEQ010000035.1:17664-18129 GCA_905233515.1 uncultured Synergistales bacterium | reverse complement strand
CCCGCCGTTTTTCTTGTGTTCGACTAATTCAGCCGGCCTGATTCCGTGAATCTCAGCAACTACCATATTAAAATAGTCCATTCCTTCAGGTCTATTTTCCTGCGATAAAAATACATCCCCGAAAGCTCCCGGCAAAGCCTCACACAGTAAATCATGAGTCTTAACGTCCATCCCTAAATCCTGCCACATTTGATGATAATCAGCCATTTTAAAACCTCCCTCAAAGTTTATAGCTTATTATTTCGCCATTATAAAACTGGCAATCTTTGAACACGTAATTATAATTATTTTTCCAAGCGCAAAAATCTTCAAATATTCTATAATTCTTGCATGAAAATTTTTCGTCTATCTGCTTATAAATTCCTGCACCGCTTTGAACGTAAACAGGGCAAAAATTTACTTGCTCATCATGAAAATTTGTAGAGTCTGCTATTTCCTGCAAAACTCTTAATTGCTCGTCGAGTT
>CAJOEQ010000035.1:3958-17555 GCA_905233515.1 uncultured Synergistales bacterium | reverse complement strand
ATATATTATTTACTTGCGCAATTAAATTATTTTCTTGGCCGGATTCATAAATAAACACGCTTTTGTTTAGTTTATTCAGCGCGCTTATTTCACGAGTCATTATCTCGCAA
The DNA here is from genome assembly GCA_905233515.1 of uncultured Synergistales bacterium. Classification (GTDB taxonomy): domain Bacteria; phylum Synergistota; class Synergistia; order Synergistales; family Aminobacteriaceae; genus JAFUXM01. Next base: position 17,445 of record CAJOEQ010000035.1, on the reverse strand, counting down.
AAATTTTCACAGACTATTAATTTACTGCTATGAATTAGCGGGCATTTATCAGTCTTAGCATATGTTACAGTCGCATTAATTAAATCGCATAAATTTTTCCCTTGTGAGAAATTTAATATTTCCGAGTCAATCCCATAAACCGGAATCGCATATAATCCCCGCGAATAAAATATATCAAGCGGAATATTTTGCCCGATATAGCCTATTACATCATCACGCAAAATCGCTTTAACGTAAGCCTCACGCCTTAAATTCTCGAGTTCGTCAAAAATTTTCATTTCTCTATAAACTCAACCCAGCAAGGCCGCCCCTATAGCTCCTGCAAATCTTGAATCGGGACATGTTTTCACTTCAGCATTCAGGACTTCAGCAAGTTTTTTAACGAGTAATGCAGCCTCACAAAATCCGCCAGTCAAGAAATAATTTTTTGTTCCGTTTGCTTTACGTCCGGCCAATATAGCAACTTTTGCAGCAACTGAGCTTATAGCACCGCAAGCAATATTTTCACGTGGTGTACCTAATCCCATAAGACTCACTATTTCACTTTCTGCAAAAACTGTACACATTGACGAAATTTTTACTTCCTGACCGTGTTCAGCAAGCGCAAAAAATTCAGGAAGAGTCAAGCCCATTCTGTTAGACATGACTTCTAAAAATTTGCCAGTCCCTGCCGAACATTTATCATTCATGACGAAATCAACGACTCGACCGTTTGAGAGCAAAATAATTTTTGTATCCTGCCCGCCGATGTCTATAACTGTGAGATTTCCGGACTCATTTGCTAGAAATGCCGCACCTTTTGCATGACAAGTTATTTCTGTTAAAGTCTTATCAGCATAGGGAACTGAGACTCGCCCGTAACCTGTTGCAATAATTCTAGAATCAGAACGCGGAAAATTTAGAGATTCAAGCCACGTTAAAATTTCGCCCGCAGTCTCTTTACTGTTCCAGCCGGTTGGCATTAACTTTTTTGCGATAATATTTTGTTTTGACTCGTCAAGAATGATTGCTTTTGCTGCTGTTGAGCCTATATCTATACCAGCGTAGATCATGCTAGAAAATCAGCGTGTTATCTGCTCCGGTTATCATTTCCATGATTTCGAACATATTAGAAATTGTACCGACTGCGATTTTATTTGTAATGTCAAAATGAGTCGTGCAAGTCCCGCAAACTAAAATTTTTGTGCCTGACTTCTCTAAATCTTTGATATATTCACAAGCTGATGACTCAGGCAAAACGAGCTTGACTCCTTCATTCATGAAAGCCATTACAGCAGGCCGGCGCGATAATTTAGAGATACAGCCAAGAAAAGCCTTCATTAAGACTTCACCGAGTTCCTTGTCATTGCCTCCTAAAACATCATGAGCTACAAGAATTGCTAATAACTCATCACGTTTTGAAGCTGATTCTACTTCACCGGATGCTACTTTTTTTGCTGTTATTACTTGAATCTGAACGCGTTAATTTGACATCAAAGCCCTTATTATTAAGCAATCTTGTAACATTTGAGACTGCTATATCATTATCAACTAATATTTCAAGTTCTGACGCGCCCTTTTCGATTTCTGCCTTAGTCATAATAACAGGTTCGGGACATAATTTGCCCATTGCGTTAATTTTTTGCATTGTTTATAGAGTATTTGCCGTGCTTAAATGAGAATGCGTATAAATTACTGCGTGTGAAGATGCGCAAAAAGTGAGTAATAATGCATTCCCGTGCATGTTGAAAATTTTCACGAAAAACGCGGCATAATGACTCCTCTTGCGCTCCTTTCTGAATTAATAAGATTTAATATTGATTTATAAAAAATTCTAGCATGAAAAATTTTATTAAGCTATAAATATTATTATTATAATTTCTATAATGCGAAAACTTGATATAATTCTATGAATTCAACACGAAAAGAGGCCGGATTAATTATGACTCTCGGTGAACTTGCATATAATATGCAATATAAATATCTTTATCGAATAAAGGAGGCTGCACTAAAATATGAATCTCGATGACGCTTGTATGTATCTAAATATTTCACCTGATGACGAAGATTTAAATCTCGACGAAATAAAACGCAATTATTATGACAAATTAGCAATATATAATCCTGAAAAATTTTCGCGCGGCAGTCCTGAATATATAAAGGCTCAAGAAATGCGCAATAATTTAAATGAGGCATATAATTTTTTGTTGAATGCTTATTCACAAATTTATGGAGAAAATCAAGCGCAAAATAATAATAATTTATTCTTAAAATTGGCTCTTGTGTCAAGTCTCGTTATAATTTTGTGTTTTGCTGTCAGTGCCTTCTTATTATATAAATATAAATTCTCGGAAAATATAACGCCCGCTCCTGTTACTCAAAACTCTTCAAACTCTGAAGACTATTCAAGAATTTTGCGGGAACTTGAAGAATTACGCGCAAAGACTCAGACTCAACAACAGCCGCCGCAAAAAATTGTAAATACTCCTGCAAATTACGCCGATTTAGTTGAGCGAGTCATGCCTTCTATAGTGTTAATTGAGACTGATAACTCACGGGGGAGCGGTTTTTTTGTGAGCTCAAAGGGTGAAATACTCACAAATTATCACGTGATAAAGAACGCTCATAATATAAGAGTCAGCACTAGGGACAATAAAAAATTTACCGCTCAAATAAAAGACTATGACTCAAAAAATGACATGGCATTAATCGTGATAAATTCAGGCACGACTCCATTTTTGAAAATCAGCCAAGTTTTACCACGTCAGGGCGAGTCAGTAATCGCAATAGGCAACCCTAAAGGCTTAGAAGGCACTGTATCAAACGGCATAATTTCAGCATTCAGAGAAAATAATAAATGGGTACAATTTACTGCGGCGATTTCTCCGGGGTCAAGCGGGGGAGCTTTAATAAATTTGCGCGGTGAAGTCGTAGGAATGCCGACTCAATACATGACAGAAGGACAGAATTTAAATTTTGCAGTTGCTCCTACGCTGCTAAATAATTTTTTCAAGACTGCACAAAATAATAATTCAGTAAGACGGACTCAAACTCAAAAAATTTCGCGTGAGGGGAAAAAAATTTCTTTGCCGAATTCGCGCGGGTTTAACTCTATAAAATGGAATTCTACTTTTTCAAGTATTGAGAGTGCTATTAATTCAGAACTCAACCCAATGAACGACTCAGAAATATTATTTACTTCAGGCAAAATATATAAAGCATTCAAGGCAAATTTTGACGTTATAGTCGGCTATGCATTTGATAATTATAAGCTGAAAGGTGTAATGTTAGTTCCTCATGTTTCAGAATTTAACGCGGAGTCAACTATAAATAAAATAATTCGTGAATTAAGCGATATTTACGGATCGCCCCTTTCACAAGGCTATGACAATGACGACGAATTTAATACTATCTGGAAAGATTCAAATATGGCTGTAATGCTCTTATATCAAGAGTCAAGCTCTACACTTATTGTGATGTTCACTCCATTTTTATAATAAATAAATCCCCCCGGCTTTGTTACGAGTCAGGGGAATAAATTTTTTATTAATCCTCGTGATGTTCCATAGGAATTATATTCATTCCATGTTTAGCGCGATAATCATTTAGTGCCGTGTGTATAGCTTCTTCGGCCAAGACTGAGCAGTGCATCTTAATGGGCGGTAAACCGTCAAGAGCTTCAGCAACCGCGTTATTTGTCAAATTCCATGCGTCTTCGATTGTGCGTCCCTTTATCATGTCAGTAGCCATACTTGATGACGCTATAGCACTTGCACAGCCGAACGTCTTAAATTTCACGTCTTCAATTATCTGCGTGTCAGGGTTGACCTTCAAATAAATTTTCATGATGTCCCCGCATTTGGGATTTCCTGCTTCTCCGACTCCGTCAGCGTTTGGAATTTCTCCGACATTGTGAGGATTCATAAAATGATCCATAACTTTTTGACTATAATCTAATGCCATAATTTAAGCCTTCTCTCCTAAAGTTTTTAAATAATCTTCCCATAATGGCGACATTGCGCGCCTCTTTGCTACTATCTCCGGCAAAACTTCAAGCAAGTAATTTATATGCTCGTCTGTTGTGAGTCTTCCTATTGTGAATCTTAATGACCCGTGAGCCATTTCGTGCTTTAATCCCAGTGCTAATAAAACGTGTGAGGGGTCTAAACTCTCAGAACTGCACGCACTCCCAGTAGACGCGCTTATTCCTTTATAGTCCAAATCTAATAAAAGAGTCTCACCTTCTACACCGATAAAGCTGAAATTTATATTATTCGGCAGTCTCTTATCACCGGTTGCACCGTTTAATTTCGCATGAGGGATTTTTCCCAGAATTCCAGCAATTAATTTATCTCGTCTTGCTGAGTTTATAGCCTTGTCATCGTCTAAACGAGATTTTAAAATTTTCATTGCCTCACCAAATCCGACAATTCCCGAAATATTTTCAGTGCTGGCTCTGTGCTTTTTTTCCTGCGCGCCTCCGTGTATAAAATTTTCCGGCCTCATTCCCTTGCGCAAATATAAAGCTCCGACTCCCTTTGGCCCGTACATTTTATGAGCTGACATTGAAAGCATATCTATATTCATGGCTTTAACGTCAATATTTAAATGTGCTGCGGCCTGTACTGCGTCAGTGTGAAAGGGTATTTTTTTCTCCCTGCAAATTGTCCCGATCTCTGTAACTGGCTCAATAGTTCCGACTTCATTATTTGCGAACATTATAGAAATTAAAGCCGTCTTATCGGTTATAGCTGCTTTTAACTCGTCAAGATTTATAAATCCTTCTGAGTCAACGTCTAAATAAGTTACGTCAACACCGTGAAATTTGCTCAAGTATTCGGCAGTGTGGAGAATCGCGTGATGTTCGATTTTCGTAGTGATTAAATGATTCTTGCCGAGCTTGATTGCTTTCTCTAGAGTGCCTTTTAATGCCCAGTTATCCGCCTCAGTGCCTGAACCTGTAAAAAATATTTCTGAAGGGTCGGCATTAATTGAGCTTGCTACTTGTTCACGGGCTTTCTCGATTGCTGCTCTGCTCTTGCGTGAGAATGAATAAACGCTTGAGGGATTGCCGAAATTTTCGCTGAAATATGGCATCATTGCACTTAATACTTCAGGACTTACAGGCGTTGTAGCTGTGTGATCCATGTAACAAAACATTTATAAATTATTCCTCCTTAGGGCTTTATCTCGTATTGCTTTGCGTTCTGAGTCCTTGCAAATTTTTTCGCTTGAAATTTCTTCAAGTGTCGTGCTTGTCAAAATATTATCTACTGCGGATTTAACGCGCTTCCATAAATTGAACGTCGGACAAGTTAAAACATTTTCGCAGCCTTTTTCTGTCTGACATTCTCCCCAGATTACTGGCTCATTCAGGGCGCAAAGAATTTCAGAGATTGTTATTTCACTTGAATTTTTTGCGAGCTTATAACCTCCATGAGCTCCCCTTACGCTCTCAAGAAGTCCACCGCGCCTTAATTTCATAAGTATTTGCTCTAAAAAAGTTACTGGAATATTTTGACCTGAAGCAATATCATTTATAGGAATGGGCGAATCTTTTACGTTAACGCTTAAATATGACATCGCCCGAAGACCATAACGCGCTGTTGTTGATAATTTCACTGACTCAAATCTCTTTTCTATTAAAATCGCGCAAAGAATATCATACACGATTAATTTTATCAAGATTGAAAGCACAAAAAATTATATTTATTTGCCGGCTTATAATAATTTATGATTGTAGCAAAAATCAAATTATGATAATCTTTTCTCGAATAAAATCGCATGAATTAATAATTATATAATTTGGAGGAAGTAAAAATTTGATATTTAGCAGCATTAAAAAAATTTTAGGACTTGACCCTAATGACCGAGCTTTAAAGACTTATAACGGTATAATTAACTCATACGCGGATGATATGAAATCTAAATCAGACTCAGAACTCAAGGCACGTGCTAATGAGCTTAGATCCCATTCACAAGATTTAAATGATATTTTGCCTGAAGTTTTCGCGATTGTCCGTGAAGTCTCAGAGCGCACTATAAATTTAAGACACTACGATGTGCAATTAATTGGCGGGATGGCTTTGCATGACGGCAGAATAGCAGAAATGAAAACAGGTGAGGGCAAAACTTTAGCGGCTACTCTCGCAGTTGTATTAAATGCTTTCAAAGGTGAAGGCGTTCACTTAGTTACAGTTAATGACTATCTTGCAAAACGAGACGCTGAATGGATGAGCCCGATTTATAATTTTTTAGGCTTAAATGTCGGAGTAATTTATCCGTATATGCCTAATGAAGAGAGACTCGCGGCGTATAAAGCTGATATAACATACGGGACTAACAGCGAATTCGGATTTGATTATTTGCGCGATAATATGGTCCTGCGATTAAGTGATAAAGTTCAAAGAGGTCATAATTTCTGCATTGTTGACGAGGTTGACTCGATTTTAATAGACGAAGCAAGAACTCCCCTGATAATTTCCGGAGCCTCAGACGATGACACAAGTTTATACGTTAAGGCAGACTCAGCAGCAAGATACTTGAAAGAAGGCCGAGACTTTGAGAAGGACGAGAAGGAACGCAGTATCTCAATGACTGAAACGGGGATTCAAAATTGTGAGCAGTATTTAAAGATTCCCGGGCTTTTCTCTGAACTTGCACATTCTGATTTAGCACATAGAGTAACACAGGCTCTAAAGGCTCATACTTTATATAAACGCGATATTGATTATGTTGTTAAAGATGGTGAAGTTATAATTGTTGACGAGTTCACGGGGCGGCTCATGATAGGGCGGCGGTACTCTGAAGGTTTACATCAGGCAATTGAAGCTAAAGAAAGAGTCAAAATCGGGCGTGAAAGTCAGACACTTGCTACTATAACACTTCAAAATTATTTCAGAATGTATCATAAATTAGCAGGCATGACAGGAACAGCAGCCACTGAAGCAGAAGAATTTAAGGAAATCTACGGCCTTCAGGTTGTAACAATTCCGACTCATAAAAAGATGATTCGCGTTGATTATCCTGATGTAATTTTCGCGACTGAACAGGAAAAATACAGCGCAGTTACTGACGAGGTAGAAGACTGTCATAAACGAGGCCAGCCGGTTTTAGTCGGTACTACTTCAATCGAGAATTCAGAGAGAGTCAGCAAATTATTAAAGGCTCGCAAAATTCCTCATCACGTTTTAAACGCGAAATATCATGAGCAGGAGGCTTTAATTATTGCTCAGGCAGGGCGTGAAGGTGCTGTAACAGTTGCTACTAACATGGCAGGACGCGGAACGGATATAATGCTCGGCGGGAATCCTCCGGACTTGGCCGAACATGATAGAGTCGTTAAAAACGGGGGACTCGCCATAATCGGCACAGAAAGACACGAGTCAAGACGTATAGATAATCAATTGCGGGGGCGTTCAGGTCGTCAGGGAGATCCGGGCGCGTCAAGATTTTATTTGTCGTTAGAAGATAATTTATTGCGTTTATTCGGATCTGACAGGATTCAGCCGTTAATGAGCAAATTAGGCATGAAAAACGGTGAGGCTATTGAGTCATCAATGCTCACAAAAATAATTGAGAACTCACAGAAAAAAGTCGAAGAATTACATTTTGATATTCGTAAACAGTTACTTGCTTATGATAACGTCATGAATCAACAGCGTGAGGCAATTTACGCAGAACGTGAGGCAATTTTAACGACTCCTCCTGAAGAAATGCCAAAATACGGCTGGGACATTTTCGAGGGCGTTATTAATGGGATTCTTGATAAATACTTCCCTGATAACTCAAATTGCGAACCTGACAGGGCGGCGGCCAAGTTAAAATCTATTTTCGGTGCTGGATCAGAAAAGAAAATAGCTAGCGTTGATAATAGACTCGACATGGAAGGCATGAAGGGAGAAATTATTGACGGCATTAAATCACGTTATGACTCAAAAATTGAAGAGTTCAAGACTTATGATAGCAGGATGGCCGCAGATATAGTAAGCGGGACTTTGTTATATATTCTTGATGAGGACTGGCGCGAGCATTTGACATCAATGGACGAATTAAGGCGGGGAATAGGACTCAGAGCAATAGGCCAGAAAGATCCATTAATTGAATACCAGTTTGAATCATATAATTTATTTCAAGATATGACAGAACGCGTGAAAGTTACTTTTTGTGAGAGATTATTACGTTCCAGAGTTTTAAGCACTCCCGAACAGCATAGAATCGAGGCTGAAAAATTAGAATTCAGCAAGCCTGAATTTAAGCAGACTCCGCAAAAAAATAACATTCTCCCCGGCTCCGGCAAAAAAGAGAAAATAGGCCGTAATGACCCATGCCCGTGCGGAAGCGGCAAAAAATATAAATACTGTCATGGAAGGGGGCTTTAATAAATGAAGAATATCACTCAAAAAATTTTATTCGCGCTCGTAATAATTTCTTGTATGAGCGTTAATGCATTTGCTATTGACTATGATTTATCACGAATGCGCACAATGAATCCCGATTTTACGACTTATCCAAATGCACAGGGTATAATTTGGCTCAAGCATACGGCTATATCAAGCGCAAAAAACGGCGGAGTCGAGGCTGAAAGACTTTATATTATTAGAGGCCGGCGAGGTCTTGAAAGCAAGTGGCTTAATTGGAATATCCCCGTGCCTGCAAATGGAAATATTGAAATAATAGAGTCGTCAATTTATGATCCTGCAAGCGGCGCAAAAATAGGCAGTGCAAAACCTGAAGATAATTCAAGCTATCAAGCTGTAAATTTTTCGGGACTCCCTGAAGATTATATTATTGTCCTGTCATGGAAGGAAATTTACCCCGAAAAATTAGAAATCGAGGGGCTTTGCTGGTTTCAGGAAGATTTAAGAGTCTGGGAGTCAATCGTCGAAATTACTTCAGCAAATAAATTAACTTTTCGCACATTCCCTGAAAGAATCTCACCCGAACAAGAAGAAATTGACGGCGAAAATCTTTACACTTGGCGGCGTATAAATCTAGATCCATATACGAATGCCGGAGAAATTGCAAGACTCTCACGCGGTGGAGTTGCCTTCAGCGTCAAAAAAGGTAATTCAGGACTCGCGCCATTACTGCGAAATGTTGAAGAAGTTGATTTAATTTCTGCGCCGCTTAAAAAATTTACTCCTAAAAGTTTAATCGCATATTTAACTAAGCAGCCTGAAATAAATTTAGCTGAAAGTCTATTCCCCCGCAAAATTCCCGAGTCAGGTGCATGGACTCGAGCAGAAAAAATAAAACTTGCTAAATACTGGCTTTCAGGACAAAAAATTAATGCCTCGTTAGCTTGGTTAATTCCATTTGAGCCCGACGAGAATACGCCGCTATGTGAGTCAATTTTTTATGATCCTGTTTTACATGTTCAGGGCGTGAAAGATTTTGAGTTTCACAATTTAGATGACCCGAAATTATTAGCAGGCTCAAAAATTTACACAGTCAGCAAGGAAAATAAATTAAATCCCCGCCGGCTGCCTTCAAGTTCTTATGCTGAGAATAAATTAACTGCTGTAATGAATCTCAAACTAGACAATGACGCAAGATTGAGCGGCACAATACGTGTAATTCTCAGAGGCGGCTGGAGTGCTTTATTACTCGGTGATAATCCTACGGACGGGACAGCAAGAGGCGCGTTACTCTCATTATTTCCGGGACTGACTAATTATAATAATGTCAAATTGCAGAAAGTGAAGGGGACTCCCGTAATAGTATTTAATATAACAAATAAACCGGGAATTTCAGGCGGCGGAGTTCGTTGGCTCGCTATACCTCCAGTTTTTGAGCCTGTAACTGTGAGAAATTTAGCAAATAAAGAGTCACCAATTGAATTATTATTCCCGTTCATAATTGAGCAGGAAATAAATATAGAATTCCCGAAAAATGGCAAGCAGGCTTTAATAACGGGTAAGACTCCGAGAAATCAGGACAAAATTAATTATACTGATGAGAGCAGGAGCAGACTACACAGTTTTGAGGCCTCATCAAAATTTGCTGTGAATTTGCAGACTATCACGGCGGGTAATTTAGCTTTATTGCAGAATTGTATTAATCAGTGGCAAGCGTTTTCAACTCGTAATATACCGATAAAATAGAAGGTGTTAATCATGAATAATTTTTCAGGTGAAAATCAGGCAGTCATAAATTTAAATCAGGCGTTAAGGGACTCAATTAATTTATTAGGCATTGAGAACAGCGACGCAGTTTTTGAGACACCTAGAGACTCCGAATACGGCGACAGAGCAGCAAGCACAGCATTAAAACTCGCTAAAATTTTGAGAAATAAGCCGCTTGATATTGCTAACAAAATCGCTGAAAATATAAAATCTGACGTAATAGAAAAAATAAACGTTGCTGCTCCGGGATTTGTAAATATTTTCTTGTCGAATAAATTTTATTCTCAAGTAATCGCAAGTATCTTGAATCAGGGCAATTCTTACGGAGCTGTTAATCTCGGCAATAATCAACGCATTCAAGTTGAATTTGTCAGTGCGAATCCAACCGGGCCATTACACATAGGACACGGAAGGGGCGCGGCAGTCGGTGATGTTGTAGCAAGAATTCTTAAATTTACTGGCTGGGACGTTCAGCGGGAATATTACGTAAATGACTCAGGCTTGCAAATTATAAATTTAGGGAAGTCGACTCAAGCGCGATATTTTGAGTTATTAGGCCAAGAGTCAGAATTCCCCGAAAACGGCTACAAAGGCGATTATATTTACGATTTAGCGCAGGAAATTATAAATCTTGAGGGCAGAAAATTTTTAGACGTTCCAAGAGAAGAGAGCCTAAATTATTTCAAGACTTATGCGGCAGATAAAATAATGTCAGGCATAAAAGACGATTTAAAATTTTTCAGGGTTGAATTTGATAATTTCTTCCCAGAAGGCTATTTACACGCAAATAATTTAGTTAATTCTGCAATGGAAGATTTAAAAGCTCGGGGATTTGCTTATGAGTCAGACGGTGCTTTATGGTTCAAAACTGAAGACACTATAGGCGATGACAAAGATAGAGTCTTAATCAGAGCTAACGGAGTCCCGACTTATTTTGCGTCAGATATTGCCTATCACAGAAATAAATTTATAACGCGCGAATTTCAACGAGTTATAGACGTATGGGGAGCAGATCATCACGGTTATATAGCTAGAATGAAAGCAGCAATTAAAGCAATGGGCAAAAATCCCGATGATTTCGAAGTCCTGTTAATTCAGCTTGTAAATTTAATTCGTGAGGGCAAATCTGTCAACATGTCAACTCGTTCAGGAGAATTTATCACGCTTAAAGAAGTACTTGACGAGGCAGGAGTCGACGCTGCTAGATTCTTTTTCTTGATGAGAAGGAGCGACTCACAGTTAGATTTTGATTTAGATTTAGCTAAGAGGCAATCAAACGAGAATCCAGTTTTTTACGTGCAATACGCTCATGCAAGAATTTCGGGAATTTTACGCGAGATCGAGAAAAGAAATTTATTTATTGATGATGACGACGAAATTAATTGCGAAATTTTTAACGAGCATAACGCAAAGGAACTCGCTGACACTCTAGCAAAATATCCTGACTCAGTTCGTGAGGCCTCAAATCAATTAGCTCCTCAAGTTTTAACGAGTTATGTATTAAATCTCGCTGGAGTCTTTCATTCGTTTTATAATACAAATCGAATTATTGACGAACCTGATAAAAAAATTGCGCTGGGACGAGTTAAATTAATTAAGGCAGCAAAAATAGTTATTGCTTCATGTCTTGAACTCTTAGGAGTAAATGCTCCTGAAAGAATGTAATAATGCCGTCGATTAAGAAAATTTTTTTCATAGTGATTGCTGTATTATTAATTGCGATTGCGTTTACTTATTACAGAATCGAACTTGATAGAATCGCTCAAATTCGAGAGGCCATATCGCGCGGCGAAATAGTTTTACAGCAAAAAAAGGACAGTGTCAGGGACTATCAAGAAAAAGTTTCATTCTATAAAACTCAAGAAGGAATCGAACATCTTGCGCGTGAACAATATAATCTAGTAACTCAAGGCGAACGGGTTATATTGCTTAAGAGTCCCGACAATGCTCCAAAAATTTCAGAATAATAAAATCTCCCTGACACACTGATAAAATAAAAGCGTGAAAGGGAGAAATTTTTTATTATTTGCCTGACAGGAAAATTTTTAGTATCCACCACGGAATTAATATCCAGCCGAGCAATAAGCCTAATATAAATCTGCGAGTAAAAAGGTCAGTGCCGATTATAACTTTATCTGCCCATATTGTATGAGGTACTGCAAGATAGCCGGCGATAACGTAAATAATTGATATTATGTCCATTTGTTAAGCTTCCTGATTCTGATTCTGATTTTGACGCGCTAAAAATTTTTTCATGTCATAATGAGTCATTACTGCGCATATAACGCTCAATATAGCCGTAACGCCTAAATCCTCGTGAAAATTACCGCCATTTCTAGCAAATGAACCTAATAACGTAAATATCCCGAATAATACAGCGCAGATCCATAAAATTATTTTTGCTTTTTCCTTGCGCCTCCAAGACATAAAGCCGCCTATAATAAGCAAAATAGCAGCAGCTATAATCACGAAAATAAATACAATGCTCCCGGACGGCATTATTTCAGAATTAGCAAGCATAAAGACAACTTCTAAAACTGGCATAATTTGGCTGATTATTGCAATTCCGCCTATTATAGAAAGAATAAACACAGCAATATTCATAAAAAATTTTACCTCCATTTTGTTATATAATTATTAAAATTTTATAGAAAGAGATTCACAAAATCGAATGCAAATGACGACCTTCAATTTAGCAAATAAAACTATAAAACGCCTTCAGACTATGTCAAAACGTTTCAGGAAAATACGCGCGCTAGTTCACGAAAATATAAGCAATTACATAAATGATTATAGAAATTTTCACGGCGATATTAACGAACGCAATGACGAATTAAGACGCAAATATTTATCTCTAAATAATCTGATTTTGCATGATGACGACTCTAAAATTTTATTTCACGTTACAGATATTGCTATAATCACGGGCTATGACGACTCGGCAATTTCGAGAATTCTTGCTAAAATTGAACGGTCTGATAAATTCTGCGCAAATCTACTCGCAATCAGACACGAGACTAAATCAGCGAATAATAATTTAATTTATGCTTATGAGACAAAAATTTTTGATTTAATTCTTGATTACCGCGAGTCAATTTATTTAGAGAGATTCAGGCGCGCGGGAAGTTCTGATTTCAGCGAAATAATTAAATACTGGGAATATCTAAAGAATTCGCATAACGAGTCAAATATTTTGACAGTGATAGAGTCTAAGCAGGAAAATCAAGACTCGCCGGAAATTCCATTAATGAGCCTTCACAATATAATTAAATTAATCGGCAGCAAGTTATTCACTGTAAAAACTGACATGATTTTTGCGATAATTTTTGCTTTAACATTTGCGCTTGCTAAGAATTGGCCGAACTTGATTCCCGTTTTTGC
>CAJOEQ010000035.1:0-3881 GCA_905233515.1 uncultured Synergistales bacterium | reverse complement strand
GCACTTCTCGTGATTTTCTGGGGCATAAATTTGACCATTGACAACGGGATTTATACACCGGGCGGGACTATTTTAAATCTAAAAGATTCACAAATAACTCTTAACGCTGTAAGAGGTCAAGAAATGCACTTAGCTGATACTCCTTTAGCATTTCAAGTTATACCCGAAAACGAGGGCTCAATCAAAGAAATTTTTTACAGCATAAACGGCTCAGACTATAAATCAACTGGCTTTTATGAGTCAGGCTACCCGAAATTTTTTATAAATATTAATCAGGACTCAGGCGCAATTAATTTAAATATTAAATATCTCGATAATGACAACAAAGAACACGGCGATTTTGCATTCAAATTTAATTACGAGAAAGAATATTTTAATGCGGGGAAAAATTTATTGCTTAATCGTGAGGACTCATGGCTGAGTATAACTGATTTTCTAGGATTTATAACTGTTGAAGCCTATATAAATAATACAGTTAAAAGCATTGTTTACGGGATAAATACTCATGAGCCTGAAAAAATTTTTAATCTCGATAATCATAATAATAATTACACGCAAATTTTCAGCACTCATGATAATTCTATAAAATTTATCAGCTCGTATTTAATTTTTACTGATGGGACTTCTTCAGATATTAGAATCACAAATAATTATTTCTATAATGAGCCTGAACACGAACAAGAAAATTTTACGATAACAGCCAGTAAATAAAAAAATTGCGCCGTACTTTAAAGCACAGCGCGTGAAATTTTTGACTCTCTACTCTAAGATATTCCTTTTCCGCGTAACCTGTTAATATAAGCGTTAATGCTCCGTCGCTCGTTACATTGCAGGCAGTCCCGAATGAGTCCTGTAACGCAAAAATCGTAAGCATTAAAGCCGTCCCAGTTGCGTCAAAACCTAGCACTCCAGTTATTAAACCTAATGAGGCCATTACTGTACCGCCGGGGACTCCGGGAGCACCTATCGCGAAAATTCCCAGCAATAAACAGAATAAAATCATATTCCCAACTGTAGGAAATGAGCCGTATAAAATTTTAGAAATCGCCATTACAAAAAATGTCTCTGTCATTACTGAGCCGCATAAATGAATATTCGCAAATAAAGGAATTCCGAAATTTACCATGTCATCACGTAGAGTCGGCTCGGATTTTCTTGCACATTCAAGAGCTACAGAGAGAGTCGCCGCGCTTGACATTGTCCCTACTGCTGTCATATATGCGGGGCCGTAATTCTTGATTATATTAAACGGGTTGCGGCCTGAATATACTCCAGCAATAAAATATAATAATGCCATCCAAATAAAATGTCCGGCCATAACGATTAAAATTATCGCGATAAATACGGGGAATTGTTTAGTAATTGAGCCCTCATAAGCAAGTCCGCAAAATGTAGTCCCGATTAAAAACGGCAGCACAGGAATCAAGAAACGTGATACTATGCTCAAAACTATTTTTTGAAACTCTTCAAGCAAGTTAATTATATATTTGCTCCTGTTCCATGCCGCAGCAAGTCCTACAGTTACAGCAAGCACTAAAGCAGAAATTACAGGCATTATTTGAGGTATCGCCAGCGCAAATAAAACGTCCGGTAAACTCTTCAGGCCTTCAACTTCTTTGACAATATTTAAAAATGGAATTATCGAATATCCCGAAAAAGTTGCCGCAAATGCCGCCCCTATTGATGACAGATAAGCAATTATCAACGCTAAAATCAACATTCTTGACGCGTTACTGCCCAGTCTCGTAATAGAAGGTGCTACAAAGCCTATTATAATTAGTGGCACGCAGAAATTAATAAATTGTCCCGAAATATAACGAACTGTAACGACAATATTTAATATAGCCGTACAAATCGCGCTGCCCTCCATTGATGACAGGCCAAGACCCGCTAAAATTCCTACAACTAAAGCCACTATTAATTTAAATGGCAATGAACTTGTGAAAGAATTATTATTACTCATTTATAAAAGCCTCCTACATAAAAAATTTTTCTTAATATTATAGACATGATTCAACATTTACGCGGTCAATCATGACATTTAAAATTTCCTTGTCAGTTTCTTTCATGCCGATTTTGCCGATATAGCCCATATTCTTAATAGTCCGCTCTACGTCGTCTTCTACAAAACCTTCACCGCCCTTAAAATTATATTCGTTCATGCTCAAATAATGAGCCAGTAAAGCAGCATTTACGGACGAAGCAATTTTTGCCGCGCAACTCGGTTTAGCTCCATCACAGACAATCCCGCCTACATTTGCAAGAGTATTTGTTATAGTTCGACCCACTGAAGCAAAATCACCGCCGGCCATGTAAGTTATAGCAGCTCCAGCCCCCGCCGCAGCACTCACAGCCCCGCAAAAAGCAGAAAGAGACCCGATATAATGCTTTATATAAATTGATACGAGATTGCTTACTGTTAAAGCTCTATAAATTTTTTCTCGTGATAAACGCCAGTTCTCTGCATATTCAAGCACTGGAAGTGTTACAGTTATTCCCTGATTCCCGCTGCCTGAATTTATTATTACTGGAAGAGGACATCCGCTCATTCTTGCGTCACTTCCTGCCGCTGCCCTTGCACATGCCGAACTCCTTACGTCGCGCCCCCAGTTCTCTAAAATTGTTTTGCCGACTTTTGCGCCCCATTTGTTGTCGAGTCCCTCTTGTGAGATTCGCGAATTATATTCAATTTGTCTATTAAAAATTTCTTGAACGTCATTAATTTCGAGTCCGTCTGCAAATTCTAAAATAGTTTTAAGGCTCATTTTATGAGTGTCAAAATTTAGTTTTACTTGTGAGTCCTCTTCTTTGTGAGTATTGCCCTGATAAATAATTTTGCCGTCTAACTCAATCAAGACTATATTTATATGATTATCTTGTATTATGACTCGTGAATTATGATTTTTGCCTTGTGCTTTGACTTCAATATAAAGATTCGGGACATCTTCAACAAGTGAGACATCGCAAAATTTTTCACGGACTAATTTTTTTGTGAGTTTTCTTGCTGAGTCCGTTGCATTTGCAATTACTTCGAGTTCTTTTGACTCATCGCCTCCCACTGTTCCGAGAATTGCGGCGGCCTCGATACCTTTTTGACCTCCTGAATTTGGGACAATTACGCCTTTTACGTTTTTAATAATATTTCCTGAACATGCAACAGAAATTTTTTGCGGCTCTTCGTCCAGTATTGCCCGTGCTTTTGCGGCTGCATATGCGATTGCAATCGGTTCAGTACATCCCATCGCAGGCACTAATTCAGCGCGTAAAATATTTAAATAATTCTCGTATAAATCCCGCGAAATCATGAAATTTTCTCCCCTCTCAATAAAATTTTAAGCAAATTATCTCATACATAAAGCAAAAAAAAATACTGCATATCATCACGCTTTTATGACGTATGCAGCAAATTTTAACAAAAATATTTAATTATTCGATTACGCTAATAATTCCTTATTTGCGTAGATAACTGAACCCGCCTGACATGCAGGACAAATACAAAACTTTTCGCCCGCGTCCTTTGCTTTATGGCAATTTTCAGCGAGTTTATTTGCTGCCTCTTCACCAAATAATTTTTTGCCCATGTCTGACTCTGCAAGTGCCATAGTCTCGTCAATGCTGTTTACGTATGTCTCAAGAGCTTTAATTAATTTCTCGGCTGAGTCTTTATTCTGTGCTTTGAGATAATTTTCTGCGGCGGCCTTTAAATCGGCGTTGCATGAATAAGCTGATATTAACTCATTAACTTTTGCGATGATTTCTTGTTTTGTCATGACGTAAAATTTCCTTTCTTGATAAATATTTTCTTAAACATGTTAATATAACTTAACAATTTTCGCAAATAATTTTATATTTACGTGCGAGGGAGAAATTTTGGGGGGCGG
>CAJOEQ010000034.1:12663-17208 GCA_905233515.1 uncultured Synergistales bacterium | reverse complement strand
AGAAATCGGAATTAAAATCGAAATTCCCGGGAAGTCCCGACCCATTGAGAATAAACGCATTTGGCCTAACTGTGCAAAATCCGGCCTGATTCCTCCGATTGGCTGTGAGTTATTCGGGGGCATGTCGAAATAAAGCGAGCAGGCTCCATAAATAATAACTTGAGTCGCCAAAGTCGCTATAAATGGGTGCATTTCGTATTTTGCAACAAGAAAGCCGTTTAACGCTCCGAAAATCATACATGCAACTATTGCGGCAACTATGGGAATCCATAAAGAAACTTGCGGAAGGTCAGGGAAGAATCTATTTGCATATGTAGCTGTCTGCATCATTGAAGCTGAAATTACTGCCGCTAATCCTACCATACGCCCCGCGCTTAAGTCAGTACCTGCAATTAATAACGCGAAACATATTCCCAGAGCCATAATTAATTTTGTTGATGACTGAGTCAAAATATCAAGTGCGACTCTTATCTGCATAAAACGAGGCTGCAAAATGCAAATTACTACAACAAGTACTAACATTGCGAGTAAAATTGCGTTATTTGTCAGGAATTCCGCGAAAGACTTTTTATTGAGTTCGCTGACTTCCTGATTTCTTGACATGAAACCTCTTAAAGCAAAGCCGAGACCTATAATAATTAAGAATATAGGCAGGTCATAAATTTTCCTGTTTAGTCCCATCGGTGCTTTTAAGAAATATAATATTATTCCCAGCGCAAGGAAAATAATTCCGGCTGTAGTGATTAAACGCTTTGAACGTGTATTTTCTGCCATGATAAAAAATTTCTCCTTCCCTAAGTTTTAAGCGGCTGTGCTGCCTTCTTTACGGCCTATAAACTGAGTCGCTAGTGCCATAATTTTTTCTTGACTGTATTCGCCCTTATTCAAGAATCCTGTAACTCGTCCTTCACACATTACCATGATTCTATCAGACATTCCCATTAACTCCGGCATTTCAGACGAAATCATTATAATAGAGCGTCCCTGTGCAATTTGTTCGAGCATGATATTATAAATTTCATATTTTGCTCCAACGTCGATTCCTCGTGTAGGCTCATCAAGAATCAATATATCCGAATTCGTGAGCAGCCACCGAGCAATTAAAACTTTCTGCTGATTTCCGCCGCTCAAATTCTGAATCAAAGTCTCAAGAGATGGAGTCTTCACGTTTAATTTTTTGCACTCTCTATCAGCTTCGACTTTGCGTTTATGATCGTTGAGAATTCCTAAACTAGCATAATTTTTCTGATTAGCAATAACTGTATTCTCAAGAATCGGCAAAATTCCAAATATACCGGTCGCGCGTCTCTCTTCAGTGAGCAATGCAAGCCCGCGGGATTTCGCAAAACCTGGACTCTTGGCTGTGTATTTTGCACCGTTTAGATAAATTTCACCGGACTCAATTCCCCTGAGTCCAAATAAAGCCTCTACAAATTCAGTTCGTTGAGCTCCGACAAGTCCGCCGATTCCTAAAATTTCCTGTTTATGTAATTCAAAGCTGACATCTTGGAAGGACTTTTTAAGCGGCGAACAGACATGTTCAACTTTTAAGACTACTTCATCACTTGGCCGGCCTTCTCTAGGTGGGAATTGATTAGTCATTTCGCGCCCGACCATCTGCTTAATAATAAAATCGTTCGTCAATTTTTCGCCGGTTTCTTTATTGACAACGGGCCAAGTTCCGACATATTGACCGTCTCGCATGATTGTAACCTCGTCGGAAATTTCTAGAATCTCCTTCATTTTGTGCGAGATATAAATAAAAGCGACTCCCTGAGTTCTGAGCCTGTTAATAATCTTGAATAAGTGATCTACTTCTCTATCAGAAAGCGAGCTTGTAGGCTCATCAAGAATTATAATTTTTGCTTTCATGTCAACGGCTCGGGCGATTTCCATCATTTGCAGAATTGCCGCGCTTTGTTCTCCTGCCAGTGCTAAAGGGTCAACGTCAAGCTCTAAATCTTCAAATAGTGCCTTAGTCTTGTCGTACATTGCTTTATGATCAACGACTCCCATATGGCCGGGGAATCTGCCGAGATAAACATTTTCCATGACAGATCTATATCTAATCGGGTGTAATTCCTGATGTACCATAGCGATTCCCTTGTCCATTGCTTGACGGGCTGAATGGATTTCTGCTTTCTCACCGTCTAAAAAAATTTCTCCGCTGTTCGGCTCATAAATTCCAAATAGGCACTTCATAAGAGTTGATTTGCCTGCTCCATTTTCACCCATTAGAGCGTGTACTGTACCTTTTCGCACGTTTAATTGTACGTTGTCAAGAGCCTTAACGCCCGGAAAAATTTTCGTGATATTCTTCATTTCGAGTAAATAATCACTCATTTTGTATCACCTCTTGTAACTTTTTGATAAGGAATCCAAATATATTTATTGTCTATAATTTTATAGCCAATCGAGTTTAAATCTTTATTTTCTGCGAGTGCGAGTGCTAATTTTACAGCCGCGATTCCCTGATTATCAGCGTCATTTAACACAGTGCCTAACATTTCGCCCCTGTCCATTGCCTCAAGTGCCGACGCGTTTGCATCAACTCCGACGACTGGAATATATAAAGCCGGATCGCCCATGTTGTAATTATTTGCTTTGAGGGCCTCAACTGCACCGAGTGCCATTTCATCATTATTAGCGATAATTGCTTCTATATTTTCAGCACCGATTGACATTATAAATGCGTTTGCTATAGTCATGGCCTGTAATTTGTCCCAGTTAGCTATTGCATTAGCAAGTTCTACGGGTTCAATTCCTGACTCTTTTATAGCCTCGATTGAATATTTTGACCTCAAAATCATATCTTGATGGCCGTTTTGACCGCGCAATAAAATATATTGTAATTTGCCGTCTTTATTCTTGTCAGCTTCCGGATGTGATTTAAAATATTCTGCTATTAACTGCCCTGATTGAGTGCCTGACTCTTCTGCTTTGGCTCCGATATAATATGCTTTATCGTAAGTGCTTAACATTTCAAGACTCGGCTCACGATTTATAAACACTACTGGAATATTTGCGGCCTTAGCTTTGTCGATTATCGGCTGTGATGACATTCTGTCGACTGGATTCACGATTAAGACATTAACGCCGTTTGCTATGAACTCATCAATTTGAGAATTTTGCGTGTTTTGATCGTCCTGACCATCCGCGAAATCAATTTTTGCGCCTGCCTTCTGTGATTCTTCGGCCATTGCGTTACGAAATCTAAGCATGAAGGCATCATTAAATCTGTAAATACACGCGCCTATTTTCATTTCTTGAGCTTGTGAACATGATACTATGACAAGAATTAAGATAAATGCTAATAATAAATTTTTACGCAAAGAAAATCACCTCTCTAAATTTGCTATAAAGAAAACCCCCGCGCTGAATCAACGGGGGCGGAAAATTTTCACATTTTTATTTCATGAATTCTTTGTAATTATCGACTGTTACAGGACGATAGGGAATCCAAATATATTTGCCGTCAGTGATTTTATAGCCGATTGACTCATCAGTAACGGGCTTATCATCTGCTGCGATAACTGCTACTTTAACGGCTGCAAATCCCTGGTTATCTGCGTCATTAAGAACTGTTCCGAGTAATTCGCCCTTGCTCATTGCCTCAAGTGCGGGGGCTGTTGCGTCAACTCCTACGACGGGAATATATTTCGCGGGGTCGCCGATGTTGTAGCCTTCAGCTTTGAGAGCCTCGATCGCTCCGAGTGCCATATCGTCATTATTTGCTAAGATGGCCTCAATATTTTCGATTCCTACTGCTGAGATAAAGCCCTTCATTTTGTCAGTGGCCTGTACTTTGTCCCAGTTCGCTGTGTCATTGCCGAGTTCTACGACTTCAAAGCCAGCGTCTTTAATTGCCTTGAGTGAGTATTCAGTTCTGAGTGTTGCGTCCTGATGTCCTTGTTCACCGCGAATCATAATATACTGGATTTTGCCGTCTTTGTTTTTATCTGCTTCGGGATGAGCTTTGAAGTAATCAACAATAATTTGTCCTGATTGAGTGCCTGACTCTTCAGCTTTGGCTCCGACGTACCAAATTTTGTCATAAGCCTTCATAACTTCCTCGTAAGGTTCACGATTTACAAATACTATCGGGAGTCCTTCGGCTTTTGCTTTCTCCATAAGGGGCTGTGCTGCTGTTCTGTCAACGGGATTGACTATTAAAGCATTAGCACCCTTTGAAATATAAGCGTCGACTTGGTCGTTTTGAGTGGGCTGTCTGTTCTGTGAGTCAACGATTTCAAGCTCTCCGCCCTGACGTTCCATTTCTGCGCGCATAGCGTTTCTTACACCGGTCATGAAAGTATCATCAAACTTGTAAATACAAGCTCCGACAAGTGCATCAGTTGCTGCCGATGCTGATACGGCGAATACTGCGAGACATAATACTGCTAATAAAATTACTTTTTTCACGATAAAAGCCTCCTGATAAAAATATTTAGTTGTATATAGAAATTTGGTAAGTAATATTATAATGAAAATTACAAAATTTTTTACAGTAATATACGCAATTTTTTTTTGTGTGCGGGTGGGTGG
>CAJOEQ010000034.1:0-12637 GCA_905233515.1 uncultured Synergistales bacterium | reverse complement strand
CTGCATTAAATTATTTATTACACGATAAATTTTTGCTAAATTTCACGGCAAAATAAAATTATGTAAATCTCACGTGATTATGTTATCGCTAAATCTGCTAAAATTTTCATACTTTGACAAATAAAGGAGTAAAAATAATTATGGCTAAATTCAAGTGTCTAGAATGCAAAAAAGAATTTGAATTAGACTCGTCATCACCTGACAGACGCTGCCCGGAATGCATGAGTCGTTATCTTGAGTTAGTTTCAGGAGAAATACAGCGCGGCAAATCTTGGAGTTCAAAAACTTATTCAGCTCGTTAAATAATCATGGCAGCAAATAATTTATTAACAGATTTTCAGGAACTCGCCGAGGAGACTGCGCCATATACTCCCGAATTAGATCAGCCCGAACAAGCCGCGAAAAACGTTCCGGGTTATCTTGCGTTAAAATTCACATTTGCGCCGAGTCGCGGGGATATGGGAGGAGCTTTCTGCACAATTTTTGAAGGTCAGACGGGCAAAACAGTATTTCAAGTATTCTGGCTTGCTAAACCATATGCGAGTACGGCATTAATCGAACCTGCTAAAGATTGGCGAAGTTTTGTCAAGAAATTTACTCAGTTAGGGCCGCTTGATAAGGACTGGGGGACGAAATTACAGGAACAGTTAAAAGAATTATTACCAATCGCAGAAAAGCGTAAATTATTCGAGAATTATACAAAAGTTAAATTGCGTCAAGTTGAGAGTATTTTGCGCAGGAGTTTTGAGACTACATCACAGTGCGTATTCAGTGCCTCAATAGATGCCGAGCCTGTTTCAAGAGCTGATCTAGAACGAGCAAAAGTGTTAAAGCCTCTTGGCCCATCTGCTGACGAAATCGCAAAAGAACAGCGCGAGAAAGAAGCAAAAGAACAGTCATTCAGCGATGACAAATTAAACAAGAAAGACGGCGAATTTGAAGGCACATTAATTAAATGCTCGGCTGTAGTTGATCCAGTTAAAGGCAAACCGTCATCTGAAATAGTGCCGGGTGATATTATAGAAGTCGTTATAGAAGGCGATGGAGCAAGCGCGCTTGTACGCAAATTCTTAGAAGAAAACGACATGCAGCCATTATTCCCAGTTGAAGAAGTTAAACGCATGGAGGGCAAAACTTTAATTTATGTGAGAATTAACGACGAAATAAGGGGCTTTATTAATATCACGAAAGATATTCGCATGAAAATTAAAGAAGACCCGCGCGATATGATAAGTCAAGAAAGAGCGAGTCATATGCTTGAAAATATATTTTTCTTTGGGCTGCTGGGTATTGCATTAGTAGGCTTGTTATTCGTGATTCGTTATTTCTTTTTATGATAATGAGCAGAAAATAAAAACTCCCTCCCGTTTGCTTTTATCAGGAGGGAATCTTTACTAAAAATTTTATAATTAATCTTCGTCTTCGTCTTCTTTTTTGTGAGCGGCTAGGTACTTCCTCATAGTGTGAATATTCCATTGAGAAAGACCCTTCACCTGAAGTCATAGAACGCAAAATAATTGCATATCTGAACATTTCAGCAAGCGGGGCTTGAGCTTTAACGACCTGTAATTTCCCGTGAGCTTCCATTCCCATAATTCGGCCTCGTCGTGAGTTAAAATCTCCCATGACATCGCCCATAAATCTTTCAGGTACAGTAACTTCAACGTCCATAACAGGCTCAAGCAAAACGGGATTTGCGTCCATTATGCCTTTCTTGAATGATAAACGAGTCGCTAATTTAAATGACATTTCCGAGCTGTCAACATCATGATATGAGCCGTAATATAATTCTGCGCTGAAATCAACAACGGGGAATCCAGCTAAGGGGCCGGCTGTCATATATTCGCGTAAACCTTTCTCGACTGCGGGAATAAAGTTTCTCGGCACTGCACCGCCTACAACGCTGTCAATAAATTCAAAGCCTGCTCCGCGTTCTAACGGCCTGTAACGTATATAAACATCACCGTATTGACCATGTCCGCCCGATTGCTTTTTGTGTTTCCCTTGAGCTTCTGACATTTTGCGTATAGTCTCACGATAAGGCACTTGAGGAGTCTTTGTATCAAGTTCAACGCCATAACGTTCCTTCATTTTAGCGAGAACTATATCAATATGCATATCGCCCATTCCTGACAAAACATTGTCGCGGGTCTCTGCGTTTTTCTCGAAAGTCAAGCAGCAATCTTCTTCGAGAGTTCGTGATATAGCATTTCCGAGTTTATCTTCATCAGCGCGGGATTTTGCAACAACTGCAACACTGTAAACAGGTTTAGGAAATTCAATCGGTGAAAATTTGCCGGAGAATCCGCCTTTAACTGCTAAAGTATGGCCGACTCTTGCGCTCTGTAATTTGGGAATTGCTACAATGTCGCCCGCAATGACTTCTTTAACGTCTTTGCCGTCCTTACCAGTCATTAATTTAAATGAGCTTATTCTCTCGTCTTCACCCTGATTGACATTATAAATATTGCTGCCTTCAGATGACAATTTGCCCGAATAAACACGCATAAATGACAGCTTACCAACAAAAGCATCTGCCATGACTTTGAAGCATAACGCAGAAAACGGCGAGTCAAGATTCGGCTCTACTCCTTCAACTGCTCCAATATCAACGGGCGACGGGAAGTAATCAGCGATAAAATCCATAAATTGCTGAACTCCTACATTTGTAGTAGAAGACAACACAGCAACGGGCATTACACGACGTGCGGCAATAGCTTTTTTCAGAGTTCGCGCAAAATCTTCGTCTGAAATTGACTCGCCCTCTAAATATTTTTCCATGAGTGAGTCATCCATTTCAACAGCTGCCTCAATTAGAGCCTCTTTTGAAGACTCGCACTCATCAGCTAAATCGGCGGGGACTTCAGACTCCGTAAATTTTCCGCTCCCATCAGGTTTATACGTGTAGGCTTTACTCTTTATAACGTCGACGACTCCCGAAAATTTATCAGCTGCACCGATCGGCAAAAACACAGGCAGAGCGTTATTAGTGAACTGCGATTTAATATCGGCTAAAACTTTTTCAAAATCGGCGTTTTCTCTGTCCATTTTTGAGATCACGAAAGAAACCGGCGATTTATGATGTTCTGAATACTCCCATGCTTTGCTAGTCTGAACTTCAATGCCGCCCACTGAACTAACGAGAATCACGGCTGTATCAGCGACTCTGATTGCTGCGCTCATTTCTCCGGTAAAATCAGCATATCCGGGCGCGTCTAGAATATAAAACGTTTTGCCCTTGCGCTCAAGTGTCATTAATGATGTACTGATTGAGATATTGCGTTTTTGTTCTTCAGATTGGAAATCGCTGACAGTATTACCGTTTTGAACTGAACCCATACGTGTTATATTTCCGTTATCGAAGAGCATTGCCTCAGCAAGACTTGTTTTGCCTGCTCCTCCGTGCGCACATAATGCGAAGCTCCTTGTATCTTCTGGCTTACGTGCCCCCATTTTGAATAAACACCTTCCCTTATTGTATTAAAATAATTACGAATTATAGAGAATATTATATTACAGAAAAATTTTTTATGCGTGAAAGTCTTTATATCGTGAGTCCCAGTTATTCCCGCTCCGTAAAGTTTTATAGATATATTATATGCGTAAAAATTTGTATTTATGAGTCCTAATTAAATCCGTAAAAATTTTTTTCTTGTGTGAGGGGGGAATCCCGTGCCAGTTCCTAACTGAAAAACTCGGCTTATCGAGCAATTATCCCCCTCCCCGCCCGTTATTGCTTTATAGCTCGTCAAAAAATTTCTGGATTCTTGCTTTGATTTCTCTTAATGGGAGAGTCTTTAACATATGGCCTTCAGGTTTAAGAGATTCTATTTTCTCAATGCTGCCTGAGTCGCTCTTAGCGGTCAAGAACATAACGGGAATATTTGCTAACTCGTTATTATTTCTCAGAGCCTCAAAAACTTCAGTCCCATTCATGCCGGGCATCTCGTAATCAAGCAAAATTAAATCCGGCTTAGTTCGTGCTAAAATTTTTAAAGCGTTTTCTCCTGAATTTGCGGGTAAAATTTTATAACTTGTGCTTAAGCCTTCTCGTAGAGTTCGCAGCATTACAGAGTCATCATCAACGAGTAAAATAATTTTATTTATGCTGTTAATTTTTTGCGCGAGAATATTTGCTAGTGTATCACGTATTTCATTCGCGTTGAAAGGCTTGATAAAACTTCTGATTTATTGCCGAGCAAAAAAATTTTTGAGTTCTCAAACGCTTTTATCTTGTCTGAACTCTCAAGCCCTGAGAGATTCACAAATATTAATTCTGGGACGTGTTTAATTTCATCGCTCGAACGGAAGCGCAAAATCTCGTAATCATTGCTCAAAGTCTTTAATAACATGTCAGCACCCATTGAGGGCCGATCACTTATATATAAAATTTTAGCTTTCATGAAAAAATTTTCTCCTGTCTAAATGTCTTGTAATGCCAAATTAAGCCCGCTCCAATCAGCCGAATCAGCGCATAAAGCAATCTTGTTAAATCTTTCTGATTCATTATCGGGGATTTTATAATTTCTCAACGTCGCAATAATTCCATCAATTGAGTCACTGTCAAAACTGGCCGCAAATTCTTTGATTGCCTCATAGGCCTCCCGCAAATTTTCAGGTGTAATTAATTCTGCGTCGTCATTCTCATATAGAGGCGATAATTTTTCGCGGTATGATTTATAAAGATTCAACAATTCCGGAGTCTTTGCTGTGATTTCGTCAAGATTGCTGTTATTTCCGCAGTCTTCAAGATAAGCAGCCCGCTTTGATAACTCTTCAGCACCTATTAAACGCGCAGAACTCTTTAACGCATGAACTTTGATTGTGTAATTATTTATGTCGGACTCGTTAAAAAACTGCTCAATTTCGCGCAAATTATTATCTATTGAGTTCCAGAACTGGCTTAAAGTTTTCTCTAAAATATTTTCATTCGCACAATTCTTTATAGCCTCGTCGTAATTAAGCCCGTCAGTTAAAGAGTAAAATTTTTCAAGCTCTGATTTTGCGTTTTCCTGCGTGATTTCCTGCTCGGAGTCTTCTTCCTGCAATAAAATTTTTTCGCTGGGTAAATATTTAATTAAGGCTGACTCAAGACTCGCGCTCTCTACAGGTTTTGAAAGATAATCAGTGAATCCCTCTTCTAGATATTTATTTCTCGCTCCTGAAACTGCATCAGCTGTCAAGCATATAACCGGAGTATCTTTATTTAATCCGTCCTCTTGAGCTCGTATATTATTCAAAGTTTGAGTCCCGTCCATCTGCGGCATTCTCTGATCCATTAAAATCAAATCATATTTTGTGCGTTTAGTGTGTGAGAGAGCTTCTAAACCGCTTGAGGCAGTATCTAAATTTATTTCTGTCTTGCTTAATAAGCCTTCTATTACTGTCAAATTCATATCAGTATCATCAACTACTAATAAATTTGCGTCAGGAGCTTTGAAGGACTCTTTATAGGCTCTCAGGGCGTGGACGTAATGCTCAAATTTTTCGTGGAAATTCCCAATTGGCTCAAACGAGATTATTTTTTGCGGCAAATGTATTGTAAAAGTTGATCCCTTGCCGTATTCGCTAGTAACTTCGATTGTGCCGTTCATCATAGTTAATAAATTCTGAGTGATTGAGAGTCCCAGCCCGGTGCCTTCAACTGTATTATTTTGCACTAAGTCAACGCGTTCAAATTTCTTAAATAATTTTGGCAAATCTTCGGGCTTTATACCGATTCCCGTGTCAGTTATTGCTAAAATCAAATTTATATTCTCGTCAATTCTTTCGCCTCTTACGTCAAGAGATACGCTCCCTTCACGAGTATATTTCACGGCGTTATTTAATACATTTGTGATGACTTGACGGACTCGCACTTCATCGCCTAATAAGTCATCAGGTAATGACTCGTCGACTTTGACATTAAATTTTAAATCTTTCTGTTTTGCTTTAAAGACTATCATATTAGTAACGTCATTCAAGACCGAGCTTAATTTATAATCACTCGTTACAATTTCCATTTTGCCGGCTTCAATTTTTGAGAAGTCAAGAATGTCATTAATTATTGCTAGTAAATTTTTGCTTGCACTCTCTACGTTTCTTGCATAAGTAGTGATTCTCGGTGAAGTGCTTTCACGGATAATCATTTCATTCATGCCGAGTACTGCATTAATCGGAGTTCGAATCTCATGAGACATATTAGCGAGAAATTCGCTTTTTGCCTGATTAGCGCGTTTTGCCTGTTGATGGGCGGCCTTTGCTAGTTCTAAAGCGTCTTCAAGCTGAGTATTTCTTTCTTGCTGCTCGGTGTGAAGTCTTGTAGTGTCATTTACCATTACGATAAAGAAACCGGGATTTACGGCGTAAAAGTTAAATTGCTTGTAAAAAATTTTATTGTCAATCTCGCAAGCAATATTTACTTCATAGAGTGAATTTCTTTGAGTCCCGAACGCAATCGAATCCGGAGCAAGTGAATGAGCCATTGAATTAATCTGCTCTTCAGTGCCGTGCAAAATGGGTATAATTTCTTCACGTATATATTGATTAAATATGTCATGTGAATTTTTCGGCAAAATGCTGCCTTCCAGCTCTTCACTGACTGTAATATGATATTTGCCGGTCGCTATGTAAGCAATCATTTCAAACTGACGCGCAAGAATTTTATCTACTATAGTTTGATAAACTTTTGAGTCATTGCATTCACGTTCTGTGATAAACGCTATTACATGGCCGTTAAAGGGATTTCGAGTCATCATTGCTGAAATTTCGACGTAACAAATATTATTATTATTTCGCTTAGATAATAAAACTTGCTTGGCCGTGATTTGTCCCTTGATATAAGAGTCTAAAAGCGAGTCTATATTGAATAACTCAAGAAATTTTTTGCGCTCGATAAAATTTATATAGTGCTTTGCGTGAGATTTTAACATTTCCGAGTAAATTTTTATGCTTTCTTCATTTGGGAATATGTCTCGGCCTCTTATCTCGTCAAGAGTATCAACCGTTAAATCAGCTCTAAACATTCCCAGCGTGAACTCGTCTTGATGATAAAAATTTTGTCCTATTGTGTCGTAACTCGTTCTGATTTTTTCCTCATAGTTCTTAAATTTCGTAATGTCCGAACACGTTATATAAATATATTCGTCTCCTATAAAAGCAAAATCAACAGAGCACCAAATTATTTTATTATTTGTAGTCATACGGATTTGCAAATTTTTTGACCCGTCGGGGGCTTGCTTGTGTTCGAGCATGTAATCAACGAGTGAAATATCTTCAGGATAAATAATTGACTTGAAATTATTAAATTCATTGTCAATCATTGCGAGAAATTCAGGTGATATAAAGACGGCTTCAAGACTTCCAGAACGTAACAAGACCGCCCTGTTTTCGAGCTGCTTTATAGTTTCAATCAGAGAACGACACATAAAAATTTTTTAACTCCTTCACGTTACGAGATATTGATAATTATATTACTAGACAAAAAAATTTTCTCTCTATTTTTGCGTGATAGGATTCTTAATTATTTATTACTTCACGAATTATATTCATTCCTGATCTAACGAGATTTATATTTGCTTGACTTCCCATATGTCCGACTCTGAACACTTGACCCGATAATTTGCCGTAATTGCCGCCGATTGCAAGACCTTTTTCACGCAATAAATAATTAAATTCCTGCCATGTAAATTTTTTAGGCACATAAAACGCGCTGACAGTAGGAGAGCAAAAATCTTCATTCTTAGGGAATAACTTTAAGCCCATTTCTCGGCCAAGTGAACGGCATAATTCAGCGGATTCTTCATGACGTTTGCAGGCGTTATTAATTCCTTTCTGAATAATTGAACTTAATGATAAATTTAATGCTTTCATTGAGTGCCAGTCGTGAGTGTAAGGCATTAATTTATTTTCCGGGACATTCTGCCAACTTAAATAAGCCTCATAGCCTGAATAATTTACTTGTTTTATAACGTCCCATGCCCGCGGCGATATGCTAGAAATCGATAACGAGGGAGTCAGCGATAAAACTTTTTGACTTCCTAAGAGACCTATATCAATTTTACACGAGTCAACATTGAGGGGCGCGCCTCCTGCACTTGAGACAAAATCAACGATAAATAGCGCGTCGAATTCATGAGCAATGCTGCCGAGTTCATATAAATTTTTTGTCAAAGTCCCTGAAGGTGTCTCGCAATGAACAGCCGTGATAATTTTAGGACGAAATTTTTTAACATGTTCGCGGACTCTCTCACTATCTGGAATCACGTCATAATCGAACGCGCAAATCTCGGCATTGACTCCGAAAGTTTTAGCCATTTCTGCAAAACCTTCACCGAATAAACCTGATGATATAGCAAGCATTTTATCGCCCGCCTTGAGTGTGCATTTAAGTGCCGCCCATAAAATAGACATTGCCTCGCCTGAAGTGATAATAATATCGTTCTTAGTGTGTAAAATTTTTTGCGTTAAATCTTGATTATTTGCGTAAAGCTCAAAAAATTCGCTCTCTAAATCAGAACTCGCAAAATCTATATCATAAGCAGCTCTAAATTTTTCGGGAATACTGACGGGGCCGGGGATGAGTCCTATTTTATACTGTTCGATAATAAATCACCTGCAAAATTAATTAATTCTGACTCGTTTAACGCGTGAGTCTCAATTGTCAGTGTAATATTATTATCGACTTTCACAGCCAAAGCAAGCGGCAAATTTTCGTTTTTTTCAAGAATTGCGCTCAATCCTGATATATTTATGATTTCATAGCCTGATGATTTATTAAATAATTCGCTTGAGTCTCTAACATTTTCGGGGATATATAATTCACCTGTTCCCTTACCTTGAGTCAAAATAATTTCAAGATTTCCGCGGGGATTATTGCGCAAATAAGATTTATAAACAATTTGCCCTAAGTCCTGATTACTTGCAATCAACGGGACAATTTTAGAATTTACTGCGTGCCAGTTTTGAATTTTATCGGGTAATTCTAAAGCAAATGAACTAGACGCGATAAATAATAACGCGATAAATATAAATAAAAATTTTCTCATGATACTTCTTTAATCTCCTTTAGCCATAATTTGCGGACTTTAGAAAGAAAATCATCATAGCACCGGCTTTGAAAATCAGGGAACGTATAATCAAAACTCTGCCAGTTTTTAAATCTATATCGCAAAGTAACTTCGGCAAAAATCCCATCCCGCAAATAAATTCTATGAGCATGATCTTTCGTAGACGCTAAAATCAGTCTAGCACCGTCAATATATCCCGGATCAATGTTAACGGCTCTGATATTTTCTCGGCTGCGTGATTCGATTTCGATTGCTTGATGTTTCCATTTTGCTAAATCGCCGGCATAAAATAATCCCGGAAAACTCATAAAGATTCTATTTAAATTCGGTGAGATCTCATCATAATAATTAGTCTTGTCAAATGGCACTGACTGACTGAATAATTCAGGATGACCCCATATTTTAGCGAGTTCAGAAATTGCCCAGTTTAATAAATTTTCATTATCTGACGGGTAAAGAATGCCGGTGATTAATTTTACTTTAGGGAAGTTCATAATAAATGCTCCTGTTCTCTTTGTTGACCTGCAGCAAGTAACGCCATAGCTTGAGGGCCTATATTTGTTATAACATCGTCGGATTTTCGCGGCGTAATTTTTTCGGGGATTTCCTGCGATTTTGAGGGAATGACTTTTTTAGCGGGTGCTTTTTTCCTCGGAGGCATGATTATATTTAAGTAGCCTTGTAACTCGCCTTGCCATTCACAAGCTCTGAAAGTTTTTGATTTGCCTTCAGGTGGATTGTCTAATTTTTGCCATTGTCCGCCCTGATTCTCGATTTCCTTAATCCATGCTTGACCTACTGCCGCCCACCATGTTATTTCTTGAGCGTCGTTTAATTCATTCGTGCAGTCATCAACTGAATAAATGCCTGCTTTTAATTTCTTGAAAGCTATAAATTTATTCTCAAGTGTAATAATAAATTCGTCTTGATTCGGCAATTCTCGGGCGTTCAATTTTTCGACTTCAGAGCCTAACAAATTTTTTGCAGTGCTGTTCAACCGCAAAATCCCCCGTGAAGATATAGCAAAAGGCACTGGAGCTTCCCACCATTCAGGCAAAACCGGCTCATCAGGATATAAAGCAGTCTCAAGTGTTGCAATAAATGAGCCTGTCATACTGACATAAAGCGCGTTAAGTTCTTCGGGGTAATCAAAATCATATGGATTCAGCGAATTAACTATATTGCGCGCTATTAACTGCGGAAGAGTCTTAATCATTGAGTCAGCGCAGCCCCTTTCAACAAGTGAGACTAATTGCTCTTTAGCTAAAATAATTACGTCGCCTAAATCAGGAATATATACGGCGTATTCAGCAATTGTGCTAAAAAGAGTACGCAAAAAAAATAATAACGTGCTTTCAGGCGTTAAAATGCTTAAATTCGGCTTATTCACGAGTTTAAATCCATTAAGGCACGGGCGAATTCTGACGGGTCAAAATTATTCAAGTCGTCGCTGCCTTCTCCTAAGCCTATATAACGAACAGGGACGCGCAATTTTTTAGCAATTGAGAGAATTACTCCGCCTTTAGAAGTATTATCATATTTAGTTAAAATAATCGAATTCACGGGAATAATCGCGTTAAAAGTTTCTGCCTGAGCGACTGAATTTTGCCCTAAAACAGCATCAAGGACTAATACGACCTGTAATTTTTCTTGGCCGGCCTCACGTAAAAGAATGCGATAAATTTTGCGTAATTCCTCCATTAAATTATGCTTATCATGTAAACGCCCTGCAGTGTCGACGATTAATAAATCAGAGTTTGAACTCTCTGCGGCCTTGTAAGCGTCAAAAGCAACTGCTGCGGGGTCAGATCCCTGACCTTGTGAAATGACTCTAACATTTGCGCGTTCACCCCAGATTTTGAGCTGTTCGACTGCTGCGGCTCTGAAGGTATCTGCGGCGGCCATGATTACTTTTTTGCCGGATTGAGTAAATTTTACTGCGAGCTTCCCTGCACTGGTAGTCTTCCCGCTGCCGTTGACTCCTATCATGAGCAAAACTAAAGGCTTATTATTTATCTCGAAACTTTTCCCCATTTCAGGAATCGAGTTTAATTCTTGAATAATTTTCTCAATAAAAATATTTTGCAGATCAGAAGGAGTCTTCACGTTTTTATTTTTAGCGCAGTCTTTCAAGAAATCAATAATTTCTTCTGTGAAGTCAAGCCCAGTATCAGCAGTGATTAATTTTTCTTCTAAATCGTCCCAGAAAGAATCATCAAATTTATTTGACGCGAATAATTTAGCGAGTCCGAATTTAGCAGTAACATTTTTAAGACCTTCACGCAGCTTAGAAAATGAGAATAGAGCCATTTAATTGCCCCTTATTTTGCGCATGAAAATAAATTCATAGCCGTATTGGCCGCTTGTAGAGTCTTGAGTTCGTCTTGAGCCTACTACCTGCCATGAGGCTTTGCCGCGCTGAGTCATTCTCTCTGTTAAATTTTGATCAAGAATAAAATCAATTGCGTACTCGTAAGTTTCTGGAGCTTGAGAAATTTGCGGTGCCTGCTCAATAGTAATGCCATTTGCTAGACTGCCTATTTTGAAGTAAAGCATAATTCCAACGATTAATAAACCTGCTAATAACAGGGCAGTAATAAGACCTCCCCAAGATTTTTTCTCACCGTCGCCGGCTTGACGACCTTTTAATTTGTCTCTGATACTCATAATTCTTTGATTACTCTTTTCTTCCTCAGGATTTAAATTATTACTCAGACACGGGGACGAGCTGATTATTTTCTTGTTCGCTGATAAAATCGGGCTGTTCCGGTAAATTTTCGTCGTGATCTTGATCATCGCCGATTATAGAAGCGGCCTCACTAAGTTCACCCAGTGAAGAAATATCAAAATCGTCATTATCTTCGTGTTCGTCCGAGTCAATATTATTATTATCATTATCGTCGTCATCATCAAGTAAACTCGGTAAATTCTCGCTTTCTTGCTCATTTTCTTGCGTTAAGTCGTCATTACTTGTTATGACTGATAAATTTTCCGGCTCGTCTTGATTATTATTATCATCGTCTAAATTTATATCAAATGAGCTGAAATCTGGTTCAGGCTCTGGCTCGTTTTCAGGTTCAGGAGCTTGCGAAATATCCGGCTCAATTTCTTGTTCACTTTCTGGAACGGGTAAATCAACGTCTTCAATTTCTATAGGTTCGGGCTGGGTCTCGATTTCCGGTAACGTCTCATTTTCTGACTCATCAAGATTAAACGCGCTTAAATCGTCGTGTTCCGGCTCATCATTTGAAATAATGGGTATGACTTCTTGGCCGGATTCTGAATCTGACTCAGATTCGTTATTATTCTCGTTAAAATCAGGAATAAAAGGCTCGGGCTTGCTTTCATGCTTGAATTCGGGCAAATCGTCAAAAGGATTCAAATCCTGCTCTAAATTTTGATTGATATTATCTTTTGCAACGTCTAAAGGCGACTCGGTCATTGCTTGAGCAATATTAGCGCGTAATTTTTCTTCGGCTGTCTGCTGATCGTTATTATTATCTTGCGTAAAATCTGGTAGATTATAAGGCTCGTTATTACCGCTTTCAAGTGATAAGGGGTTGCCAGTCATGGCTTCTGCGATATCGGCC
>CAJOEQ010000033.1 GCA_905233515.1 uncultured Synergistales bacterium | reverse complement strand
GCGATTTGCAATTCTTGAGGCATTATTTCGTTTACTGCGCTATTATCAGTTAAACCGCCTTGATGATTCGCGAGTCTCTTTGAACTCGTCTGCAATTCCTGAGTCATTATCTCATTCATTATGTCATTATTAGATCTCGCATGAATTATAGCAGCAAAATTTTGTAAAGCTATCTCTAAAGGGTCATAGAGTCTTAATGCTATCATGATAAACAAAATAAAATCAGTAAATTGTAATGACTCCTGCGAAAATAACACAGCCCCCGTTAAAGCTGTTGAGACAATGCCCAGCCTTAGAATTAAATACGAGCTTGATACAAAAATTGACGTGAATAAATGTGATTTGCTAGAAAATTTTTCAGCTAGATTTATTTTTGCTGTTAAATCATCAATATATTTATTTACTCGTGAGTCCCGATTAAATTTTATAAATTCGTTAATGCCTTTATCTCTTGAATCTATAAAATTTGACGCAAAACGAGAGAAAAACTTTTGAAATTTTCCTGATAATCCTACAATAATAAACGCAGCCGGCACTACCCATAATACAGCTAAAGCCATCCGCCAATTTATATAAATCAACGGAAATGACATAAATAATATAAAGATAGTTGCTCCCCCGAACGGTGCTATAAAATGAGTCTCTGAAGTCTCGAAAATTGCGCAGTCGTTCATAACTGAGGCCGCCAAATTCGTCAAATTTTTATTCTCAAAGAATGAAAGCGATATTTTCCGCAGTCTATCAGCTAAATCTAAACGCTTAAAACTTGATTCTTTATATGACGCTGAAAAAGTAGCATTATATTGCAGCCATGACGCAAAAAATATCAAGATCGCACAAACAAACGAACCTCCGAGATAAAATACTGCTTTTGAGTCAGACATGTTTACCCCGCCGATATTTAAGACGCTTATAAACATTATAAACGAGTATATTAACCCAGTCGGCAGCAATAACGCGAAATCCTGAAATGCGCTCGCAAGTATAGCAAGTGCTAATTCTATAGTGCCTCTATCTGAGAGTGAAAATTTATTCTTGAGCCAAATCAATTTTTCCGCCTTCTTTCTTTATGTATTCTTGTAATTCGTTGTAAGTTCCTGACTTTATAATTTGCCCGTTATCAAGTAATGCTATAAAATTTGCTTGATTCAAACTCGTGAACTTGTGAGAAATTATTATAATTGTCTTGTCAGGTGAGAATTTTTTTAGTGCCTCCTGAAAATCTGAGTCGCTCATAAAATCAGAGTCATTAATTATTATTATTTTCGAGTCAGTCCTTAAGCCTGAATTACTAGAAATAAACGAAATTTTTTGATTCAATTCGTCAATGTCTAGATCTCTTATATCAATGCCGCCTATTAAAATTTTGCCCTCGTTTACGTCAAAGAATCGCGCTATTAATTTTGCAAGAGTAATTTTCCCTGAGTCAGAATCTCCGACTAATGCGAGAATTTGCCCGGCTTTAATGCTTAAATTTATATTTGATAAAATTTTAGTCTTGTTATACGAGAATGAGACATTTTTTAATTCTATATCGGGAATTTCAGGGAATTTAATTTTTTCATGATTATATAACGGCTTTAACGCTAAAATCTCATTTATTCGTGAAATTGAGTTATTGTCCTGTCTAGTTACTCTCATTAAATTAATTGCGATGATGGGTGCTAGAATTGCAGCAAGTACAAAATTTTGCAGGAATTCACGAGAGACTCCGAATCTTGACGCGATAAATACTCCTGAAACTATCAAGAAAATAAATGCCCCGTTGATTGCTAGAGTAAATGCCATTATCGGGAATCTTATTTCACTAGTATACGAAACTTTTAACGCGTCATAATTATCAAGAATATATCTAAATTTTTTGAATGAGTGTTCGCTTTGTGCAAAAATTTTTTTGACCGGCAAATTTTTTATATATTCTAGAGTCTCACTTGATAAGAGATTTAGTGATTTGCTGTATTCAATTAATTTTTTGCGGATTGACTCTTTTGTCATTACGGCCATTGATACAAAACCTATTATTAACGGTGCTAGACTCAATAAAGCAAATCTCCAGTCAATATAAAACAATAAGCACACAAGACCGATCGACGATGCAAGAGCAGCGAATTTATTAGGAAGACTCAGAGAGAAATAATTTTCTGCTCCCTTGCTAGAGTCAATAATAAGCCACTGCAAATAATCCGAGTCAAGATTTTCAACTACACCGAGCGGCAATAAAGAAATATGCTTCAATAAATTAAGAAATTTTAAAGGCCGCTTTATGAGCAAAAACAAGTCCGGCCAAGTAAAGAATTATAGCTAACACTGCGAACTCAAGAGAAATAACGCCGTAATGTGAAATACTCTCAAGATTTTCACGAAATATCACGCAAATTATAATCTGCCATATATACCAAATAGGTATAACAGCAATTAACGCGCTCAAACCTGCAAGAATAAACGAGATAAACGCGAAAATTTTATATTTACCTGCGAAATTAAGGAGCTGCAAAATTTAATCACCTTCAATAAATAATTTATATAAATAATTCACGCCTGATTATATAATATTGCTGCTAGAAAATTTATCATAAAGGGAGAATTTAATCATGAAATGCCCGAATTGCGGAGCCGACTATAACCCAGCTAAATATAAATGTGAGTACTGCGGGAGTTTTGTATTTCTGACTGAAGATAAACAATTTAATGTGCCTGATAATATTATTCGTGAAATCTCAGAAAATAATGACTCGCCGGGAGTCTATGTTTATGGATCTTTGCTCGGGAAAGGTGAGATTCCTTTAAGAATGGGACTCGCAAATTATTACACTAGCAAATTTATAGGAGTCGGCGGAAAATTATTTTTGACTAAGACAAATTTACACAAAGTTTTCCAGAATAAAGTCGACTTAAAAATTAATTTACTCGATATTACAAAAACTGAGTCAGGCTTGAATTTATTAGTCAGTCAGCATATTTTGATTCATGAGGGTGAAAAGATTCATAGATTCGTAGTTTTCGGGGGTAAGGAATGGCTCAAAATGATTGAGTCAGCAAAAAATGACTTCACACCGGCAAATAATGATAATAATTACACGGCTGAACTTGTGAGACTTAAGCAGCTTTTAGACAAGGGCATTATCACAGAAGAAGAATTTACTATTAAAAAACGCATGATACTGGGAATTTAATGATAATGAGCCTTTAATTTTTCTAGTACATAATCAGGCACGACTCCTTCAACACTCCCGCCGAAATGGAAAATTTCTCGAACGCTGGAACTTGAAACGTACGAATATTTAGGATCAGTAACTATAAAAAATGTCTCGATTTCAGGTGCTAGACGACGATTCATTAATGCCATTTGGAATTCATATTCAAAATCTGACATAGCACGGAGTCCGCGAATTATCACACTTGCGCCGATATGCCTTACATAATCAACAAGTAAGCCGTTAAAGCTGTCTATGCTAATATTTTGTATGTGATTTAGAGATTCTTTTGCCATCTCGCAGCGTTCTTTAACTGTGAAGGCGGCATTTTTGCGTTCATTAACTAGTACACTGACAATTACTTCATCAAAAATTGCGGCGGCTCGTTCTGCTATATAAATATGTCCGTTCGTTATCGGATCAAAT
This sequence comes from uncultured Synergistales bacterium, assembly GCA_905233515.1. Lineage (GTDB taxonomy): Bacteria > Synergistota > Synergistia > Synergistales > Aminobacteriaceae > JAFUXM01. The sequence goes on along the minus strand of CAJOEQ010000033.1, from coordinate 10,415 downwards.
GAACCGGGATATACGGCTTTTATTTTCATGAATTTATTGCTCCCTGTCCGAGTTTTATAGAATTATTATACAAGAGAATTATATTATTTGCGCTTATTTCTCACACAATCGCATTGATTCCAACCCGCCCGCCCCCTCACGTGTTATTTTTTTAGCTTTCTCGGATCAAATATAATTTTGCCGTAAATTATATAAGTCTGTACGAGCGAAATTATCTCAGTAACTGGCAATGCCCATACAAGCCCATATACTCCCCAGAAATAATTAAATATAAACATCATTGGCACGTAAATTAAACATTGTCGGCAAATACTCAATATAAAAGAAGCTCTACCCGCTCCCATAGCCTGTAATGCATTTATAAATATAAAGAATATCCCGAACGCTAAAACAGTGCTTAATAAAATTCTCACAAAATCTACTGAATAATTAAATGCGTTAGGCTCATTCAAGAAAATGCTAACAAGTTCAGGAGTAAACACAAAACAAGCTGCCGTCAATAAAAGACTCATTGTGATAGTGAATTTTAGCGCAAAATTCAGCATATCCCGATATTTTTGCCACGTCTCAGCTCCCACGCAGTAACCTAATAAAGGCTGCACCCCTTGACCTGCTCCCATTGCTATCAAGCACGCAATCTGATTTATTCTCATCGCTATACCAGTCGCAGCAGACATTATGGAACTTAGAGTCATTTGTGAGAAACTCATTAATAACGGGTCAAGACACGCGGGAATCCCTATAAAAAATACTCCTGAAGCAACGCCGTTTTTTGCGCGAAAATTTTTAACGTGAATTCTTAACGACGAACGGCCTAACACGAAATAACCCAGATAATATAACGTGCCTATTATAATACTCATAGTTGTTGCGATTGCTGCTCCCGTTATTCCCCAGTCTAAATATAAAATCATTATCGGATCTAAGACGACATTTAGCATATTTCCGAAAATTTGACCGATCATTGCTGCTGAAGGGTGATTCTCGGCGCGCATTATCCCCCCGCATGTCATGCAAAATATTACAAATGGCCCTGAAGCTATTACTATTGACAAATAATTATAGGCAAAATTAAAAGTGTCAGGACTCGCTCCGATTAAGCGCAAAATTTTCTCGATAAAGCACATAAATATAAACGCTAAAATTATCCCCGTTAAAATTCCAGCCCATACACAGAAAGAAGCGATATTATTAGCTCGTTCCTTGTTACCTGCTCCGAGTGCACGCGAAATACATGACATAGCACCGGCCATGAAAACTATTCCCGCAGAAATCAACAAAAAAAATACCGGTCCAGCTATAGAGACTGCCGCAATTTGTAAAGGGTCATTTGTCTGAGCTATAAAAAATGTATCAGCAAGATTATAAATTAATATCATTATTTCAACGACTATTGCCGGAATGATATTAGAGATTACTTCTTTAGCTAGTGATTTATTCTGCAAAATTATATAATTCCCTTCTCGTTTATATCAGCAGGCTATTATAACAGATTCATGAATGTTAAAGCGGTTTCGCCGTATTCACGAGTCGAAATTATTTGCAAGTTATAGGGATTTTCTGAAAGAGTCAAATTTTCTCGTGTTGAGTGTTCTATTATAAATATAGAGTCAGGCGTAAAAATTTTATTGAGATTTTGCAGTGTCGGCAATGTCTCGCACCAGTCAGAATTATACGGAGGATCAGCAAAAATAATATCAAATTTCATTTCTCGTTTAGCGAGCCACGATAAAGCCCGTCTAATTTCAAGAGATAATACAAGTGAGTCAGTTTTCCCCTTGATTGAGTCAGCCCGCGCCCTCACACTCTCAACAAATACGCATGAATCCGCACCCCGTTTCAGTGACTCAAGTCCTATAGTGCCAGTCCCCGCAAATAAATCAAGAAATTTAGAGCCTCTTACTTTATCGCCTAAAATATTAAATAGTGCCTGCATTACTTTATTTGAAGTCGGGCGAATTTCTTTCATAATTATTTTATGAGTGTAATAATTTATTAGCTGCGTCGGTGATTGCTGCTATCACAGAAGGAGTCAAAAACGCGTCCGCTGTCTTATCAAGTCTAACAAGTGAAAAGCCGTCATCTTTCTGCGAGATATTTATATAAAATTTTTGTTCGAACTCGTCATCACTGGTCAGAGTCTCAACTAGCCAGCTATTATTATTGTCAGTGAATGAGCGGCCAAATTTCCAGAATGATTTTTTTTCGCTATTTTTGCCTGTAGTGTTGCGCAATTTCTCTAAATCTTGACTCGTAATTGATTTCTTGATTTTTACGTGCATTTCTTGTGTGTTAACCTGCCTTGTAGTTGTAAATGCCTTTGTTTTCCTGAATTCAAGCCTGTAAATATTTTTGCCCTCTTCAAGCCATTTTCTTTCGTATTTTGTCGTGATTTCGCGCGCCGGGTTGATCTCAAAGCTGATATTATTCAAAGCCTCGTGACTCCCTAAAACATTTTTAACTTCCTGTGAATATTCTTGATCGTCTGAAATAAATTCAAAGATTCCGCCAATTTTGAGAACTGCCGCGAGTCCATCAGCAAAATTTTTCGCAGTAACTCGTCTATGAGCGTTTGAACTTCCTGACCACGGACAAGGAAATTGCATAATAATTTTATTGAGTGACTCATCGCAAAATAACTCTTTGAGCATATAACGAGCATCAGTGTTAATAATCCGCAAATTTTCCAATCCATAAGCCCGCCTTGCACATCTAAGCACGCAGGACTGTGAAATTTCTATACCGTATAAAAAAATTTCAGGGTGATTCTTTGCGTATTGTACTGTAAATTCGCCGTTGCCGAATCCGATTTCTAGTTCAGTGTGAGATTTTACGGGCAAAAAAAAGCCGCTTTCAGGATAAATTATTACTCCATATTGCGGCCTTGCGTTAGTCGTTGCGCTTAAAATTTCCATGTGAAATCCGGTAATCCTTCAGATAAAACTCTTGCTTTTACGTCGTCAGCTATTCTCATGAGTGAGTCTTTATCGCGTCCTTCACATCTTACAACTATAACCGGTTGAGTGTTTGAGCCTCGAATTAAGCCCCAGCCGTCAGGATATAGAATTCTAACGCCGTCAATTGTGCTGCATTGATAATCTTTCTGTGCTTTCTCCTGAATTCTTGCGATAACTTGAAATTTTATATCATCATCGCAGGGGATTCGAATCTCTTCACTTGAAGGATATAGCGGGAATTCCTGCATTAATTGCGATAAAGATTTTTGCTCGTTCGACATTATTCGCAATAAACGCCCCGCCGAATAAAACGCGTCATCATGGCCGAAAAACTCATCAGCAAAAAACATGTGTCCCGAATATTCACCAGCAAATAAAGCTCCTGTCTCGCGCATTTTAGCTTTTATGAGTGAATGCCCTGATTTCCAATATAAAATTTTGCCGCCGTTCTTTTCTGCTGACTCGGGTAAAATCATGCTGCATTTAGGCTCAACTAAGACAACCGCGCCGGGATTAGTCCGTAAAATTTCCTTCCAGTAAAGGCACATGAGTCTATCGCAAAAAATTATATTGCCCTCGTCATCAATTACGCCGATTCTATCTGCGTCACCGTCAAAGCCGAATCCTATATCTGCATGTTCTGATTTAACGCGATTGATTAAGATTTGCAGGTTCTCACTTTTTTGCGGATCAGGATGATGATTCGGGAAGTGTCCGTCAGGTTCGTCAAAAAGTGAAATTACCTCACAGCCTAGACCTTCAAAAAATTTTCTAGCTGTAGGCCCTGCTGCTCCATTGCCTGAGTCAAGAACTACTTTAAATTTTTCCTTGAATGGCAATACAAATTTTGACAGCAGCATTTTTACATAATCATCGTCAATATTTACGTGACTCAATTTGCCGCTTCCTGACTCAAAAAATTCTGATTGAGCGATTTTGCCGATATTCTTTACATCTTCACCGTATAAAGTCCCATGCTCAAAACATAATTTTAAGCCGTTCATATCGGGGGGATTGTGTGAGCCTGTAATCATGACTCCGCCTTTGACTCCGAATTTAATCAAGCTCCAATAAAGCATAGGAGTCGTAACGAGTCCCACGTCAATAACATCGAGTCCGCAAGAAAGAATCCCACTTATTAGAGCGTCTTTTATTCGTGGAGTAGATAATCTTGCGTCGCCTCCGACTGTTATAGCACCCTTAACGCCTGAACGAATCAGCCACGACCCATAAGCCCGCCCGATTGCGTTCACTGTCTGATCTGTTAAATCCTTGTCCGCTTGTCCGCGTATATCATACTCGCGGAAAATATTTAATGGTATATTTGTCATAATGATAGAATTATAGAATAAAACTCTGAGTATTTCACTCTTTACAAGAAAAAATTTATAGCAAATATTGTGATTCAAATTATTATATAAAATGTTGTAGAATACTGACAAGTGAATCAAATTTTTTTATGAAAGGATTGATACCCTATGAACTATTTAAATGAAGTAACTTTATCCGGCCTTGTTCATCACTTGAACGGCAAAAAGTCAGGAAAATACTTCCCGTTCGCAGTAAGACACGAAAATTTATGGAGCGACGGCACAACTCGTAAAGATTTCTTAAATGCGCGGGCGTTCCCTTCAGACGTTCAGGAAAAATTAAGCGCAATGGCCGAGAATACTCCCGTGAAAGTTAAAGGCGTTCTGCGTTCATCAAAGGGCAGCGGTGAATTATATTTAGCTGTCTTAGAAGTTGAAGAGCTCAAAGAATTAGGCACGCTCGAAAATTGCGTAAAAATTTCGGGATTCGTTCATACTATAAAAGCTCAGGCAGAAGGAGAAACAGGCACGGGCAAATATACGCGTTTTGCAGTCAGACAGGAGAATCAAGAACTAGACGGCCATACGAGGCGCGATTTTCTTGTTGTGAGAGTTTATGACGAAGATTTACGAAAAATTTTATCGGGCATGAATGACTCCGACCCAGTAAGCGTTACAGGTACTTTGCGCTCATCAAGGGGCAGCGGAGTAAATTACGTGAGGTGCGCTACGATTGACAACAAAAATGGACATTAAACGACTCGAGGACAAAATCAGAAGCCGATTAAATCACTTCCCGGCAAAAACAAGGCGCGTTGCTGAGTATTTACTTGCAAATCCTTCTGAAGCAGCCTTTCAATCAATAAGTGAGACAGCTGATAAATTATCAGTCTCAAGGGCTCAGCTTGTGAGGGTTTCAAGAATGCTCGGCTTTGAAGGTTATGCGGATCTCAAAAGCACTCTTAAGCAGAAATTATTGAAGCAAATTAATCCCACTTCAGAAATTAATTCAGAATTCGACGATGACAGCCCCGAAGAGTTAGCAAAACTTGAGCAAGCTAATATTCAAGAAACTTGCAGAAATCTCACAGTCAATCATGACGGAGTAAATAATTTTTGCGAGTCTGTCATAAAATCCGATGTAATTTACTGTATGGGCTGGGGTATTTCGTCAATGCCTGCTGAATGGCTTTATACGAGATTCGCGGAATTAGGACTCAAAAGCGTATTAATGCGCAGGGGGTCTCTATCTTTATTAGAGCAAGCAAGAGGAATCAGGAAAAATGACATGTTAATTGTGTGTGAGCTGCCGAGTTACGTAATAGAAGTAGCCGAGTCAGTTAAAGAAATCTCATCACGCACTAATTGCAAAATCGCCGTAATAACTGACAGCCCCGCCGCTCCTGTGTGTTCATACGCAGAAATGCAATTTTTTGTAAGTGATAGAGCTCCGTTATTTGGCAGTAGTCTAATAGGCTCAATGTTTGCTGTACACGCATTGACGACTATATTAGCGCGAAAAATGGGCAGTGAAGGAGAAAAGGCACTCGCAGCACAAAAAGAAAATTTCAGCGATGAAAGAGTTTACTTCCCTGCTTATAGATTGCGTTATTAAAAAATTAATCCCCGATGAGATAATAAAAAATTTCACCGGGGAATTCTTTATAACATTGCAAGAGCGACTAACACAGCCCCGATCGCATGAACTAGCCAGAATCTAAGAGTTACAGCCGTCTCATCAAGTCCCTTTTTTTGATAGTGATGATGTAAAGGAGCCATCAAGAAAATTTTTTTGTTGAGTTTACGAATCGTGAAAATCTGAATCGCTGAAGAAAGCATCTCGAGAATAAATATAAATCCCGCCGGAATTATCGCAAGTGTTCGGCCATTCATGACGCATAAAGCCGCCAAAGCACCTCCCAGAAAATGCGAGCCTGTATCACCCATGAAAGTTTTTGCCGGTCTCGTGTTGAAAAATAAAAATCCCGCTGTCATAAAGAATAATTCTATTAAAATTTTCGCGTTGAATTCATTAACGGGAATCAATACAAGCATTACTCCCAGTGAAATAAGAAAACTCCCAGCCGCAAGCCCGTCAAGTCCGTCCGTTATGTTCACTGCGTTAATAGTTCCAGCTATCATTAAGAAAGCTAGAGGAATCGCAAGCCAGCCCCCTAAATCATAGACTCCCGGCCAAAGTGCCAAATTTCCGCGCAAAAATATAATTATTACCCATATAGCACACAAAATTAATTGAGCCTTTAACTTTGCAAGACTTCTAAATCCTTCGCTTGTGTGAGATCTGAATTTCAGCCAGTCATCAATAAAGCCTATAACGCCGCTTAAGACAGGCAATGACCAGAATATTAACGAGTCAACCGAGAAATCAAGAATTATAGCAATTACGGCCAAGCATAAAAAAACTACTCCTCCCATTGAAGGAGTAGCCGATTTTATCTCGACTTCTATATTTACGCCGTATGATTTTTGCTGTTGAGTCAAGTGTATATGCTTTTGAATCTTTATCCAAATATATTGCAGAACTAGACTCAATACAAGAAAGATTAACGCGTATAAAAATTTCATGCCGTGATTTCCTTTACTATGTTGCTAAGTCCGACGCTTTGAGAGGCCTTTATTAATATTCCGTGCCAGTCTAAATTATTCATGAGATCTCTTAATTCATTTAAGCCAGTTTTCCAGTCAGGAGCAAAAATATATCTCTCGTTATCCTGTAAAGCCTCACGCCATAATTTGCCGACTAAAATAATTTTATCAAGTCCATCTAATAACGGCTCTAATTCCTTGTGAAAATAAATTTTGTCTTCTCCGAGTTCTAACATATCGCCGAGAACTGCAATTTTTCCGGAAATTTGGACTCGTGAAAAAGTCTCAAGAGATGCTTTCATTGATGCAGGATTCGCGTTATAAGCGTCATCAACTATAAATTTGCCTTCTTCAGGGAAGATTATACGCCCGCGCCCTGATAAAGCCTCAAAATCTTTCAAAGCGTCTGAGGAATCCTGTAATCTTATGCCTAACTCATGACCAACTGAGGCGGCCAAAGCTAAAGGCATTACGTTATGACGACCCCAGACATTTGCGGTGAATCTTGCTACTTCCTGAGTCGGCCTGTGAGCTAATACAAATGACATAGCAGGCAAATTATATTCTGAATTATCGAGGCTTATTACAAAATCTGAATCTTTCCATTCTCCGACTCCCATTGACTTAACGACATATTTAAAATGTTCGCTCAATAAAGCATTATCGTTATTATATACAATGCTTTCAATTAGGGGCGAGCTTGTAATTTCCAGCTTTTCACGCAATACACCGCTAAGAGTCTTGAATCCTTCAAGATGTACGGGCTCAATCGCTGTTAATACTGCCAAAGTGGGCGGGAAGTAATCCGTCAATTCGCGAATTTCTCCGGGTTTATTTGCTCCGAACTCAAGTATTAAAATCTCGGTTTCAAGCGGCATTCCCATAATTGTAGCTGTACAGCCGATTAAAGTATTAAAACTTCTGACAGGTGCATGAACTTTAAAACGTGAGCTCAAAACTTTTTGTAAAGCTGCTCTTGTTGTAGTTTTTCCTACGCTGCCGGTAACTCCTATAACTTCCTGTAATTTATGAGCCGCTAATTTTTTTGCAGCAACACCCGCTAAATCTCTTTCTGGGTTATCAAGTTCTATAACAGGAACATTTAAATTTTCGGTAATTTTGCCTGTTCGTGCGATAATTAATGCCGCGCCGTTCTCGATTGCTTGAGGTATATAATTATGTCCGTCAGTCTTTTCGCCTTCAAGTGCAATAAACGCGCTGCCCTGTTTAACGTCTCTGCTGTCAGTTGCTAAATGTGAAGGAAATTCAAGATCTGCGAAATTTTTTGCTTTATCCCCGAATAAATTGCCTAATGTCATATTCATTTTAGTGTGAGTCCCTCCATTTTATGATTTCTTGTGAGTCATTATAGGGGATTTGCTTATTCTTAATTGTAATAAATTTTTCCGGCCCCTTACCCGTGATTACGAGTATATCGAAATCTTACGGCTTCGGCTCGGTCAAGAATAATTTTATATGGTATACTTGCACCCTCTGCTATTGAGTTCGCTATTAACTGCGGGTCTTCGTCGCGTGCATTGTCTGAAGTAATAATAATCTCGTTCGCAAATTCTGAAGCTGATCTAGCAAGCTCCGGCCTGTTTTTCTCGTAACGTCCCCCGCCGTGTCCAAATATAGAAATAATTCTAGCGTCATTGCCTGATAATTTACGTATTACGCTCAAGACACTTCTTAAAGCTGAAGGAGTATGAGCAAAATCTACAAAGCAGCAAGCCCCGTTTTGTAAATCAATTCTTTCAAGCCGCCCGGGAACTTGAGGGACATTCGCGACTCCGTCAATTATTGCCGAGTCATCTATACGCCCGCGCATTGCTGTTACAGCACAAAGAGTATTCACTATATTGAAATCGCCGACTAATGGAGAATGAAGCCTGATAGCTCCGTATCTATTGCATTCAATTGCTAAATCAGTCCCGTTAATGGTGGTATGAGAGACTACAACTTTTGAGTCAGCGTCTTCACTGAGTCCGAATCCTATAATCTTCCCGTAAAATTCAGCTAATAATCTTTTCCCGAATAAATCATCAAAATTTGCTGCTCCTGTAAAATTCGGCTTTGTATAGTCAGTAAATAATAATTTTTTCGCCGCAAAATAATTATCCATATTCAAGTGAAAATCTAAGTGTTCAGGATATAAATTTGTGAAAATTGCTACGTCGTATAAAGCTCCCTTAATGCGGCCTAAATACAGCCCATGTGAAGAAGTCTCCATTACACAAGCCCCGCATTTATTATTTACCATGTTAAATAATTGTCTCTGAATTATGCAGCTCTCCGGAGTCGTCCTGTCAGCGTCTTTCTCTGTATCGCCGTCGCTCTCTATAATTGTGCCGAGCAATCCCGTTTTAATTCCTGCCGCCTGTAAAATACTTCTGATTATATATGTCGTTGTAGTTTTGCCGTTCGTGCCTGTAACTCCGACCATTAATAATTTACTCGACGGGTGATCATAGACAAGTGCAGCTACTTCACCGAGATAATCGCGGACTCTTGGTACAATAATCTGCGGCAATTTAGAATTTACTTCGCGTTCACATAAGACAGCGCACGCACCTTTTGACTCAGCGTTATTAATATAATTATGTCCGTCTGAAGTGTCGCCCTTGATAGCAGCAAATAAAGTACCTTCTTTAACGTCTCTGCTGTCTGATATGACATCAAAAATTTCAGGATTAAAATTGTCCTGATTTATAATGCGAACAGAATTATTTTTGTCATTTGCTCGTATTAATCTCAGGACATTATCAAATTTTGCGCTCAAATTTTATAACCTGCTTTCTGAAAAAATTTTATTTATTTATTATGAATAATATTCAAGTTCGGCCATTTCTTCAACTATTGATTTAAACGGGGGTGCAGCGAGTTCACCGCCGTAAATTCTCCCGCTGGTGGGTTCACCTATTACTACAAGCATTAAATATTTAGGGTCATCATACGGCCAGAATCCTATAAATGACGCAACATAACGAGTCGCCGAATATTTGCCTTTTTCCGGAACTTGTGCGGTTCCTGTTTTGCCTGCTAATTCTGTGATGTCAGTAGCTGCTCTTTTGCCTGTACCTTCAAGAACGACTCTGCGCATTGCTCCTCTAATCCATTCGGCAGTCTCAGGAGTAATAACCTCGCGCATTACTTTAGGTTCTCCCTTGTAAACTATTTCGCCGCGTGAATTCATAGCCTCTTTTACGATATAAGGACTCATTAATTTGCCGCCGTTCACAATTGGAGCCATCGCAGTAATTAATTGCAAAGGAGTAACGGCCAAGCCCTGACCTATAGCAATATTTGCAGGAGTAACTCCGCGCCAGTTTTCAGGATATGGCAAAATCCCCCGTGCGACTCCGGGTAATTCTATATCAGTTTCTTGACCAAATCCGAACGATTGAAGACATTCATACATTTTTGTGCGTTCGGCTCTGATTCCGATTTGAGCCATTCCCACGTTTGAAGATTTTATTAACAATTGCGCCGTGTCAATATTGCCCATTGCTACAGGATAAGACTCTTTTATATAACCGTC
>CAJOEQ010000032.1:2189-10019 GCA_905233515.1 uncultured Synergistales bacterium | reverse complement strand
AACGCCTGAAGGTATAAATAAGTTAATAGAAATGAAACGACTTATAGCACCTGTTCAGACACCTTACTATATACTTTATCATGATGATTTTCCTGTACAAACTCTAACAAATTTATGGGACGATACCGGCGGAGCTTCTGACATAAAATATGTCGTGCAAACTTCAACAAAAGTGATTCAACGCTGTATACTCATGACGACAGATCCAAATGATTTAGTTCTCGATATAACTTGCGGATCAGGTACTACGGCATATGTCGCCGAACAATGGGGAAGACGCTGGATAACCTGCGACACTTCACGAGTTGCAATCGCTATAGCCCGTCAAAGATTATTAACAGCCACTTATGATTATTACACCCTCGCAGATCCTAAAAAAGGTATCGCCGCCGGATTTCTTTATAAAACTGTCCCGCATGTAACTTTGAAATCTATAGCAAATAACGAGACTCCCGAGCAAGAAATTTTATACGATTCTCCCATAATTGACCGCAAAAAAATTCGTGTAACCGGCGCATTTAACGTTGAAGCTCTGCCCGCTCCTGTAGTGTTCTCACCTGATGAGGCCGCCAATATCGAATCAAATCCAAATGAGGCCGCAAAATTTTCTGACTGGTGCGAACAATTGAAGTTTACGGGAATAAGAGGGACTCGCGGTGAAAAAATGACCTTCACGAGCATTGAAATTTTTTCAGGGACTCGATATATCAGCGCAGAGGCCTATACTGACGAGGGGAAGCACGTATTTATTTCGTTCGCAAATGAGTCTAACTTAATGGACACTCGGCGGGTTTACGGAGCATTTGAAGAGGCTCATAAATTCCCGCATGACATGATGATTTTTGCGGCGTTCCAGTTTGACCCGGCAGCAGTCGACATGATAAATAATTTGCGCACTCGAGACAAGAGCCGTGATTATTTAGTTGTGAACATGAACACGGATTTAATGACTCAGGATTTGCGCAGGAAATTGCACACTGACTCGCTTTTCTGGTTCGTGGGTCAGCCTGATATAAGGCTCGAAAAATTAGACTCCGGAAAATACCGCGTAAAAGTTTTAGGATTCGACTATTACAACGTGAGCGCGGGGCAAATTGAGTCAGGTAATACAGGAAAGATAGCAATGTGGCTTTTAGACAGCGATTATAACGGAATGACTCTAAATCCTACGCAAATATTCTTCCCGATTGAGGGGAAACAGGGAGGCTGGGCAAAACTTGCAAAGACTCTCAAGACAGAAATAAACTCGGATTTGATAGAAAATTTTTCAGGTAATGAGTCGCTTGAGTTCGACGCAGAAGAAAATCAACAAATCGCCGTGAAAATTATAGATGACAGGGGGATCGAAAGCATGAAAGTTTTAACGGTCGGGAAGGAGTCTTATTAAGGACATGAACGAGAGCGCAAAAATTTCACAGTTAATAATAAATTCGCCCTATAGTGAGCCGCTTTATCACTGGGAATATAACAAGGAACGCAAAAATTTTGATAAAATCTTAGGTCGTAGGAGTGCGGGCTATTTAGTTGCGTCAAAAGGAGCTAGAAAATTTGATGATGACTCAGGACAATTTATAGAAATCGCGCTAGTTAATAAAATCAGGCCGCTCGTTAAAAAATGGCGTGAGTCAAATTATCCCGGAGTAAGTAATATAACCCGCAAATTATTAAATCACTGGCATGACATGAGCGGGAGAAATTACCCATTTTTCTTTTGTCAGCTTGACGCAATAGAGACTCTAATATGGCTGAAAGAGTCAAGCGAAGGAAGACAGCAATTAATACAGGACGATGGCAGCAAATTTCAAAGATTATGCACGAAATTATGTACAGGCGGCGGGAAGACTATAGTAATGGCTATGTTAATAGCTTGGCAGGTCTGCAACAAAGTCAGGGACTCGCGAAATATGAATTACACGAGAAATATTTTAATAGTCGCTCCAAATCTCACAGTCAAGAAACGTTTACAAGTTTTAAGATTTGATTATCAAGAGAGTTATTACAAAAAATTTGATATTTTGCCGGTTGAGATTCGGGAATTAATGAGTCAGGCAAAAATTATAATTCATAACTGGCAGGCTTTGAACTGGGAAGATGACGCGGCAATCGCAAAACGCAAAGAAGTTGACAAGCGCGGGGCATTGAGTGACTCGGCATATTCGCGGAAAATTCTAGGGAGTCAGGCTGAAAACTGGCTAGTAATAAACGATGAAGCTCATCACGCATATAGACTCAAGGGGAAACGCAAAAATTTTTCAGAAGAAGATAACGAGGCTACAATTTGGATTCAGGGACTTGACAGGATTCACCGAGCTAGAAAGATTTTAACTTGTTATGATTTCTCGGCGACTCCATTTATACCGGGCAGCAAAACGAGTGAAGAAAATTTATTCAGCTGGATAATTAGCGATTTCTCCCTAAGTGATGGGATCGAGTCGGGACTTGTGAAGACTCCGCGCGTCGTTGTTCGTGATAATTTAGAGCCTGATCCTGAGACTTATAAATCAAAGCTGTATCATATTTATTCAGATTATGACGTGAAAAATAATTTAACGAGTTCGCAGCCTCCTGAGTCATTATTGCCCGATTTAGTTCGGAGTGCGTATAAAACTCTTGCGTCTGACTGGTTAGAAGTCTTTAAACAGTGGCAGGAGTCAAATAAAAAAATTCCCGTCATGATAACTGTAGCGAACTGCACACGAACAGCCGAGAGAATCGAACGATTATTTTTGACGAGAGATTTATTATTGCCTGAAGAACTTTGCGAGGAAGATAAAATTTTGCGTATAGACTCGCGTAAATTAGAAGATTCTACGAGTTCAGAGGGTGAATTACTGCGCGAAAAAGTTGACACAGTCGGACAAGAAAATAAACCGGGCGAAAATTTGAGAAATATTATATCAGTCGGCATGTTGTCAGAAGGGTGGGACGCTAGAACAGTTACGCATATAATGGGCTTGCGTGCTTTTACGAGTCAATTACTATGTGAGCAGGTTATAGGGCGAGGCCTGCGAAGGACTTCATACGACAAATTAAATGACGGAGAATTTTTCACGCCTGAATATGTAAATGTTTTCGGAGTCCCCTTTTCTTTCTTACCTCATGAAGACTCAGGGAATGGAGGCACGCCGACTCCTCCTATTAACACGACTGAAATAAAAGCACTCGACGAACGCCGGGAATTTGCTATAACTTGGCCGAATATAACGAGACTTGAATATGTGAGCGGGCAAAAATTGAGTCTTGATTTAGACTCGATAGCACCTCTTGAATTAGACGCGGCAAAAACTATAATTCATGCGGAAATTGCGCCGGTCTTAGATGGGCAAGTTGATTTAACTAGAGTCAGCGAAATTGATTTAGAGAAGGCCGCAGAGAGTTTCAGACTTCAGAGCATAATTTATCAGACAGCCGCGAAATTTTTTGATGAAGTGCCAGCCTCATGGAAAGAAAAAGGCTCAAAAATTTTATTACTGGGACAAGTTATTAATTTAGTTCGTGAATATTTGCAGAGTGATTTAATAAAAATTATTCCCGAATTATTTGCGATTAACGAGAGCCGGAAAAAAATTTTATACGCTGGAAATATGTATAGAATCGTAAAAAATTTATGGGACTCAATCAGGAGCGAGAACACCGAGAAAATTATACCCGTCTATGATAATTTTAACCGCACTCGTTCAACGGGGGATATGCCGCGATGGTGGACGACTAAACCGAATAATATAACCCGCAAATCTCATATAAATAATTGCGTTTATGACAGCACATGGGAAGCAAGCGAGTCTTATTCACTAGAGAGAAATTCACACGTTCAAGCATGGGCGAAAAATGATCACTTAGGATTCATTATAAATTATTTATATAATGGAGCTGTTAAAAAATATTTGCCTGATTTCCTGATAAGACTTGATAATGATATAAATTTAATTCTCGAAGTAAAAGGCCAAGAGTCAGCACAGGATAAAGCAAAACGCCGCGCGTTAATGGACTGGGTTACAGCAGTGAATGACGCTAAAGAATTCGGCAGATGGGCTTGTGAAGTCTCGTATAATATAGCTGATATAGACGGAATTATAGCGAAATATTTATAAAGGAGTGATTATAATTTGATATTCAGTAAAGCAGATTTCAGGACTGAATTAGAATTATTGCCGGTCATTGATTCAAATTTGCCGCGTGAGATTTTAGATTCTCGTTATGATTTATTATTTTCTTTGAACGAGCTTACTCACTATAAATTAAGCATTCAGGATTTAAACGAGGCTTTTATTTTGCTTGCTGACATGCTGATAAAAAATTTAACTATTCCCGAATCAGATAAAATCAAGCTCCCATTTTCTGCACTTGGAACTCTTGAGGCGACTCGCGGGAAGTTGACTCAGCAGGAAAAAATTATTTTTGCGTTTTGCGTGTATTATGCGGTCTGCGTTGAATTATATGACAAGAAATCCGGTAAAATGTTCAGTGCTGTAAAAGAATTAAACTCTCAAGAAAGCATAATAGCTAGACTTCAGAATGAAATAACTACACATCCCGAAAAATTTGCATTTCTCAATGAGAAAAAATCACCGTTCGGCAGCAAAGACAACCCGGCACAGGCCACGAGTCAAACTAACGCGAGAATTTATCTCACAAAATTATATACGTCTCAAGGGAAGCACGTTAAATTCAGCAAAGTTACAAGTTTACCCGGAGCAAATAAAATAATGCTTGATTTATATGATATTAAGTACGATTTATCAGGCGAAACAAAAGAAATGCAGATATATATAAATCCCAGCTCGCAAATTAACTCGACTGAAGCACCGGAGGGACTCGAATATTATGACGACGACCCGGACTCACTTTTCACACTGGGAATGAATTTTTTTAACGGTGAAGGAGTAAAACCGGACTCAGACAGGGCTATTCAAATGTTAAAGAAATCAGCCGGGCGGGGACATGCTGAGTCACAATATAATCTAGGCTTGATTTACGAGGGAATGCACAATTTTAACGAGTCAATAAAATATTTTTCTCAAGCAGCCGAACAGAATCATTTAAGAGCACTTGTTAAACTCGGAAATATTTATTATCGAGGAGAAGGAGTCCCACAAGACTACAGCAAGGCAGCCGAATATTATTCACGTGCGGCACTGAAGGGAGATGCTGACTCACAATATTATTTAGGATTTCTATATTATTCCGGTGATGGAGTGAATCAAGACAAACGCAAGGCTGTAGAATTATGGAGCAAAGCAGCTTTACAAGGTCACGCAGAGTCTCAATACATAATGGGACAACTTTATAGGACGGGGAAAGATTTAAGACAAAATTATAACGAGGCAATAAAATATTTTTCTCAGGCAGCAGGGAAAAATCACCCAGAGTCTTTATTTGCACTCGGTCAAATGTACGAAAACGGAGAAGGAGTCCGACGAGATATTAATCAAGTGGTAAAATTTTACAAATTAGCAGCCGAGCAAAACAACGAGGACGCTTTAAAATCTCTTCGGAGGCTTGGAAAAATTTAGAGTTATATATTTATATGGAGGAGATAAAATTTTGCCTTATACTATAAAACAAATTTCACAAATAACGGGACTTCCTGCGTCTACTTTGCGTTATTATGATAGTCAGGGCTTGCTGCCGTCTCTTAAGCGCGATAATAATAATATTCGACTCTTCTCTGATGACGATATAGCAAGCATAAAATTAATAAATTGCCTAAAACGTTCGGGCTTGTCGATAAGAGATATAAAAAATTTTATTGACATGTTAGAGCAGGGCGACGGGACATTAAGCGAAAGACTCGCGATATTTCACAAGAGACGTGATATTTTGCGTGATGAGCTAAAGAATTTGCAGGATGTATTAAACATGATCGAGTATAAATGCTGGTTTTATGAGAAAGCATGCGAAATCGGCTCAACTTCTGCAATTGATGAGTCAGATATTCCCGAAAAATTTAGAATAGCACGTGAAAATTTGCATAAAGTTATTTAGTTTTAGGAGGCTTTATTACTCATGAAAAAATTTGCTGTGTTATTGCTTTTATTAATTGCGTTTGAGTCAAGTGCATTTGCGGGAGGTAAATTTTTGATTTCTCATCAGAATACTTACGGCGGAATTGTAATTCATAGCAGCATAGAAAAATTTAACTCACTGGGCTTTGAATACGGCGACAGTGTTAATATTGAATTCTCAAACGGTGAAAAATTTATAGATATTCCCTACTACAGCGGCTATTACGTGAAATTAGGAGATCCCCTTTTAATTGCTTATCATGGGCGTAAAAATATTTGGCTGCAAAAAAATTACGGCTCGGACTTATGGCAGGATTTGAATTTGAACGAGTCAGACTCTGTGATAATCTCATTAAATCAGCGCGGGAAATATAAAGCCGTTCAGGAAGCTAGAAATTTACGCTACACAGATAACCGCGAAGATTATTCAAGTGATGAAGTATTTGCAAATTTTAGAGCTGTAAATATAGGCCGTCTCAAGGAGAATTATATATATAGTTCTGCATCGCCTTGTGATAATTCGAATAATAGGGCGGCTTATGTCGATAAATTAGCGAAAATGGCAGGCATTAAATGTATATTAAATCTTGCTGATGATGACTCTAAAATAAAAAATTTCATGTCAAAATCTGATTTTAATTCGCCTCACTTCAAAAATTTATACGAGAATAAATGCGTTATTCCCATTAAGTTATCAATAAATTTTCAAGATATTAAATTCAGGGCAAAATTAGCTTCAGGCTTGGCCGAACTCTCAAAGCATGAAGGGGCTTATTTGATTCATTGTTTAGAGGGTAAAGACAGAACGGGCTTTGTTTTTGCTTTAATCGGTGCATTTGCCGGAGCTTCATATGATGAGATTGTGAATAATTATATGCTTTCTTACTCGAATTATTACGGACTGACTCGCGAGAATGACCCGCAGAAATATAATATTATTGTCGCTGAAATTCTTGAGCCTATGATAAATTTTATAGTTCAGGACGAAAATATTAATATCAAATCCGCGAATCTTTCACGTTATGCAGAAAAATTTTTGATTGATTCAGGCATGACCGAGTCAGAATTAAACGCGCTGAAATCTAGAATACTTGAATAATTTGCTTAATTCATGCTTTAACGCGTTATAATGCAAGTAAATTTTTTGAGGGGAGAATTTTTTAATGCGTTATCGTGAACTCGGTGCGACCGGCTTAAAAGTCAGTGAAATTGCTTTAGGCTGTGAAGGAATGACCGAAGAGAATTATTTAATGTGTGAGAAATTATTTAATTTCGCGGAAAAAAACGGCATTAACTATTTTGATTTATATTCGCCTGATCCTGAATTACGTTCAGCAATCGGCCAAGCACTAAAGAATAGGCGCGGAAAATTTATAATTCAGAGTCATTTATGTTCAGTCTGGAAAAATGATCAATATATGCGCACAAGAAATTTACAGGAAGTTAAAACAGGCTTTCAAGAAATGCTAAAACTTTTACAAGTTGATTATATTGACGTGGGAATGATTCATTACTGCGATGCTCTTGACGACTGGGACGAGATAATTAATAACGGAATTCTTGAATATGCCCGTGAATTAAAAAATTTAGGCTTAATTAAGCATATCGGCTTAAGCTCACATAATCCGCAGGTAGCGTTAAAAGCTGTTGAGAGTCATTCAATTGAAGTATTAATGTTCAGCGTTAACCCGTGCTATGATTTACAGCCAGCGAGCGAAAATGTAGAAGATTTATGGGCTGATGAGAATTACTCGAATCATTTAACAAATATGAATCCAGAACGCGAAAAATTATACGAGACCTGTAACAGACTCGGAGTCGGTAT
>CAJOEQ010000032.1:0-2137 GCA_905233515.1 uncultured Synergistales bacterium | reverse complement strand
AGCGGGTGCAGCTTTAACCGTGAATCAGTGCATTTCTTACGCTTTGAGTCGTCCTGCTGTATCGTGTATATTGGCCGGTGTTCATTCAGTTAAAGAATTACAGGAATCACTAAATTTTGAGAGAGCTGACGAGTCAGAAAGAGATTACGCGCTTGCTCTTGCGTCATTTCCTAAAATCAGCTGGGAGGGTCATTGTATGTATTGCAGTCATTGTGAGCCATGCCCGGTAAAAATAGATATTGCCTCAGTTACAAAATTTTTGAATCTCGCTAAATCAGCAAAAAATATTATTCCTGAGACAGTGAGAAATCATTATGAATTATTAAAATCTCACGCCGGCGATTGTATTCAGTGCGGGACATGTGAAAAACGCTGCCCGTTCGGTGTAAAGATTCGCGAAAACATGAAAGAAGCTCGAAAAATTTTCGGGCTGTAATGCGCGTAAAAATAAATTTTAAAATTTAAAATCAGGACATTTGCTTAAATATTTTGAGTGAATGCCCTTTTTTTATAAAATATTCCCGTAAAATTGCCGAAAATATAAATCAGGAAAATCTATAAATCTTTTAGCAGGAGGCGGATATTTATATTATGATGACAAGCGTTAATAACACTATAAAACTTGCATATAATGCTTTGACATCAACAAATAAGGCACTTGAGAACACCGCGCGGGCTTTATCAACTGGTAAACGTACAGCAACAGCAGCCGATGACGCTTCAGGACTCGCAATGGGTATGAAAATATCTTCACAAATTGCCGGAGTTGACCGTGCTATACGTAATTCACAAGATGGAGTCTCAATGCTTCAGACTGCAGAGGGCGCGCTGAATCAAATTAATTCAATGTTACAAAGAATGCGCGAACTTTCTATACAGGCCGCAAATGATTCACTTACTACTCAAGACAGAAATTATATACAGCTCGAAATCGACGAATTAAGCAATAATATTGACAACGTAGCAAGAAATACTACATTTAACACAAAGAGATTGCTTGATGGAAGTTCCGGGGCTTCGTGGACTTCTGATAAAATTTCTACAAAGGTGAAAATTTCAGGCTCATTAACTACGATTGATCAATTCGGGCAAAAATCAACAGTCGAAGGCAATTATAAAATTGAAGTCCGAGCAAAACCAGGCCAAGCTCAAGTTTTGAAATCAGGAATTTTTACGATTCCAGAGTCAGACTCAATCAATGACGGCGACTCAGAAGATGAATATACTTACACGATTAATATAGAAGACGGAGAAGACGTTAACGGCGTAACTTCCGGAAATGGCTGGAAATTTGAAAATGGAGTCTTGAATATCACCGAAGCAGGGAAATATCACATTCAAGGCAGCGGCTCAATGACTAGTAATAGAATCGTAGTGAGTCAGGGAGTCGACGCTCAAATAAGATTAACGGACGTAAATATTTCTGCGAATTGTGCTTTTGAGATCAGCGGTGCAAACGTGAAATTATTTCTTGCTGGAGATAATGTTTTGACTTCAACTTCAAACGAACGGGCGGGGCTTGAAGTTCAAAATGTAGACGGCTATACGAGTTCACTTGTTATAAATAGTTCAGAGGGCACGGGCTCAGAAGAAGGGACTTTAACGGCGACTGGTAATAGCTGCGCTGCAGGAATAGGCGGGCCTTGTCATAATTCTTCAAACTGGAAAGGATCAGTCGGAGAAATCACAATTAACGGCGGTACTATTACAGCAGCCACTTTAAGTCAGGGCGCAGGAATCGGCGGGGGCGGTTTTTACGGCTCATACACTGGCGAGGGTGCTCACGTGAAAATCACAATAAACGGCGGAAATATCACGGCAGCAAGTTCAGGAGACGGCGCAGGAATCGGCGGCGGTGGAAGTGCACGAGGGGACTCGTCAAATGTAGATTTCATAAAAATAAACGGCGGCAAAATCACAGCTACAGGATCAGGAGGCGGCGCGGCAATAGGAGGCGGTAATAATTCCAACGGCGGCGATATAGAAATAAGCTCAAACGCTGAATTAACTTTATCGGGATGGATTGACACGGCGAACGGGGCGACTCGTTCAATAGGACGCGGCCAAAACGGCGAAATTTCCGGCAGTGTTACAGATACACAAGCAAATCCGGAAAAAATTATAACTCTTAAGGACA
>CAJOEQ010000031.1 GCA_905233515.1 uncultured Synergistales bacterium | reverse complement strand
TTTATAGCGTGAATCATTATCAAGCAAAATTTTTAGTGAATGAGTGAGTCTTTTTTTTGCTTGCAAAAACTTTTATAATTCGCAAAAAATTTCGTTGTGAATCTTATCGCAAAAAATTTAATACATAGCAAAATTTTTATCTCTGTGAAGTATTGCAAATGAATTAATTAGCTCAACTTTTTGTATTAGTAAATGTATTAGTAAAATTGCCCTGTTTTCTCGTGAAGCAATGTAAAAATTTTTATGACTTCATTATAATATTTTCTCCAAATTTTAGTGTGTATTTATTAATCCGTCTGATAAAATTTCGCAAAATATAATGACTCCCGCCCGCAAAATTTCTCACACTCACAAAAATTTAATACTGTGTTAAAATATGCCCGTAAAATCCTGATTTATATAATTAACACAGAAAGAAGGAAAATTTTTTAACATGGCAGATATAGTCGGACTTACTTGTACACAGTGCAAGAGAAGAAATTATACAACGACTGTAAACAAGAAAAAGCAGTCAAAGAAGCTCGAACTCAAGAAATATTGCAAATGGTGCAATGCCTCAGTCGTTCACAAAGAGTCAAAATAAATTTTTTAAGACTGTTGCGAAAGATTTAAACCTGTTGTAGAATTTGCAAGGTTAAGCAAGAAAGAAAATTTTTACGCAGGTCCGTGGCTCAATTGGCAGAGCACTGGTCTCCAAAACCGGGGGCTGCAGGTTCGAGTCCTGCCGGGCCTGCCATTTTTTTATGAGGTATATATTAGAACAATGGCAAAAGCAACTACAGAGAAACCATCAAAGCTAGCTTCATTGAAAAATTTTATCCGTGAAGCAAAAGCAGAGCTAAAGAAAGTAACCTGGCCCACACGCAGGCAAATATGGTATTGGACGCTCGTCGTGATAGTCTTCACGCTTTGTGTGTCGCTATATTTGGGACTGATAGATTTTCTTCTTGCGTGGTTATTCCGTACGCTGCTGGGTTAATTGAGAGATGCCGGGAGATCGCCGTTGGTACGTTGTTCAGACGTACGCGAGTTATGAAAAAAGGGTAGAGGCTGATATTCGACAGCGCATTACAGCAATGAACATGCAGGACAAAATTTTTAATGTTCTTGTGCCGACTGAAACGCGAATAGTTATTAAAGATGGCAAAAGCCGCGAGGTTACAAGAAAATTATATCCGAGTTATGTTCTTGTTGAGATGATATTAGACGAACAGTCTTGGTATGCAGTGAGACACACTCCGGGCGTTACCGGATTTATTGGAGCAGGAACTCACCCGATGCCTTTATCGCCTGAAGAAGTAGAAAGAATCATGGCAGGAATGAAGAAAGATTCTGACAAGAAAATAGAAATTGACATAAAGCCGGGCGATATGGTAAGAGTTATAGCAGAGGGTGAAATGAAGGGATTCACGGGGCCTGTCGTTGAGATAAACGCGAAAAAAGGCAAAGTGAAATTTAAGAGTGAAGTTCTCGGCGGTGCAGTTCTTGAGACGGACTACAAAGCATTAGAGAAAATATAAGCATTATGCACTATAAACAGAAAGGAAAATTTTAATCATGGCTAAAAAAGTTGTGGGACAGGTAAAATTGCAGTTACCTGCCGGCAAAGCGACTCCTGCGCCTCCTGTAGGGCCTGCACTTGGTCAGCACGGAGTAAATATTATGGAGTTCTGCAAACAATTTAACGCAAAGACTCAAGATCAAGCGGGACTCGTAATTCCTGCTGTAATAACTGTTTATGCTGACAGAAGTTTTTCATTTGAGTTAAAGACTCCTCCCGCGGCAGTATTATTAAAGAAAGCTGTAGGAATTGAGTCAGGTTCAGGAGTTCCCAATAAGACAAAAGTCGGCAAAATAGCCCGCGCAAAAGTCCGTGAAATCGCAGAACTCAAGCGCAAAGATCTCAATGCCAACGATACAGAAGCAGCAATGCGCATGATCGAGGGTACAGCGAGATCTATGGGTCTTGAAGTTGTTGATTAAGTCTTAATGCAAAGTGGAAGAGTTTTTCACTCGTTATTGACCACTAGGAGGTAAAAAAATGAAACGCAGTAAAAGATACAGAGAAGCCGCCTCTAAAATCGAAGCAGGAAAATTATACGGTCTTCGTGAAGCAGTAGAGTTATTCAAAACTGTAGCAACGGCAAAATTTAATGAAAGTATAGAAGTCCACGTGCGTTTAGGAATCGACCCTAAGCACGCAGATCAGCAAGTAAGAAGCACTGTATCACTTCCGCACGGCACTGGAGTAACTAAAAAAGTTTTAGTCATCACTCAAGGCGAAAAAATGAAGGAAGCTCAGGACGCAGGAGCTGATATAGTCGGCGGTGAAGAGCTTGTACAGCAAATTCAAGGCGGATTTATGGACTTCGACGCAGTAATCGCTACACCGGATATGATGAAATCAGTCGGAAGACTCGGCAAAGTATTAGGCCCACGCGGTTTAATGCCCAGCGCAAAAACTGGTACAGTAACTTTTGAGCTTGCAAATGCTGTTAAAGAAATCAAAGCCGGACGAGTCGAATTCAGAGCAGACAAGACCGGAATAACTCACAATGCAGCAGGCCGAAAAGATTTCACGACTGATGATTTATTTGACAACGTGAAAGCCCTTTTGCAGGCAATTTACAGAGCCCGCCCCGCTTCAGTTAAGGGAACTTACGTAAAGAGTATTGCAATAGCTCCGACGATGGGCCCGGGAATCGCTGTAGATCCTGCATTAGCACAGAAAGAATTAGCATTGTAATATAAAATTTTTCGTTCTGACTGAAATAAATATATTCCTAAGACAGCAGGAGTCTTTATGACTTAATAAATAAAATCCTGCTCAGGAGAAAAGAATTTTAACGCGATAATAATTACTTCTCCTGTTTATAGTGTAAAATAGGAGAAGTTTTTGATTTTATTAGGAGGTGAAATTAAATAAATGCCGGCAAAAATAAAATATGATCTCGTTGACGGACTTAGAACTAAGCTCGAGAAGACAAAAGCTGTCTTTGTAGGTGAATATCGCGGTATGACGGTCGCACAGAGTACAGCACTTCGCGCAAAAGTTCGTGAGGCAGGCGGAGAACTCAAAGTAGCAAAAAATACTCTCTTCGCAATCGCAATGAAGGAAGCAGGTTTAAACGCTCTTCCTGAAAGCATGATGAAGGGGCCTAATATTTTCGCGTTATGCTATGATGATCCCGTTAGCGTCGCTAAAGTCCTTAAAGAGTACGTAAATGATAAGACTCAGAAGGCTTTTATACTTAAAGGCGGCTTGTTAGAGACTCAATTATTAGACCTGAATCAATTATTAGCACTCGCAGATCTTCCGTCAAAAGAAGTTATGCGCGGTCAAGTTGTCAGGACTATTGCAGCACCTTTATCGGGACTCGTCAATGTGTTGTCGGGTACAATCAGAAATTTTGTTACATGCCTTGCCCAGATTCGCGACAAGAAACAAGAGGGCGAAGCAGCTTAAAATTTATTTATTATTATATTAATCGGAGGAAATTTTATTATGACAAAAGAAGAAATCATTCAGGCTATTGAAACAATGTCAGTTCTTGACCTTTCTGAGCTGGTAAAAGCTCTTGAGGAAAAATTCGGCGTATCAGCATCAGCAGCTCCCGTTATGATGGCAGCAATGCCCGGAGCAGCCGCAGCAGCACCCGCAGCAGAAGAGAAAACAGAATTTGATGTAGTCTACAAAGCACCGGGCGCAAACAAGATCGGCGTAATTAAAGTAGTCCGCGAAATTACTTCATTAGGACTCAAGGAAGCAAAGGAACTTGTTGACAACCCGCCGAAGAATATCAAAGAGGGCGTATCCAAGGAAGAAGCTGAGGAGATTCGCAAGAAACTCGCTGATGCAGGCGCAGAAGTCGAGGTTAAGTAGTAAGATTTGTGATAGGGGCTCATGCTTTAACGAGCCTCTTTTGTTTATATTTATATTCATATTCAAGAATAATAATCACGAACGGAGGAAATTTTTATAATGAGCGCGCAAAAAAATAATAACTCTCCGAAACAGGCAGACAAGAAAAAACAAATTATAATCGGCGTAATCTGTGTAATATTATTGCTTAATGTCATGTGGACTGTCATGCAAAATAAATTTACGCCCAAACTTGACGAATTCAAGAAAGAACTTAATACGGCCATTGCTGCACTTGACGAGAGAATCACGAAAATCGAAAAAAGCGGCTTCACTGATGTAGAGAATATCAAAGCCGAGTTTGAGTCTTTAAAGCAAATTTCTACAAGTTTATCAGAGAGGTTAACTCAGTCGCTTAAATCCGAAGAAGAGCAGCTAGAAAGTTTAGAAGCTCAAGTAAAGGCACAGCGTGAAAGAGTCGAGGCTATGAAAAAATTAGCGAAATAAAAAATTTTATCGTCTCATATACACCTCCTTTAGAAAGAGTCCCGGTTAAGTATTGATAACTTGCCGGGATTTCTTTATTTAATGCTTGACTAATGTGCCATAATAAAATAAATATATTACAGGAGGATTTATATATTATTAACATGAAAAAAGATTTAGGAGTTTTGCCGGCAGTATTTCCTATGCCCGTTTTAATGGTCGGAACTTACGGAGAAAATGACACAGTTGACGTTATGAATGTCGCATGGGGCGGAATTTGCGGAGAAGACAAAATCGCTTTAAACCTAGCACCTGACAGAAAGACTCTCGCAAATATTCGTGAGAGAAAGGCTTTTACTGTAGCACTTGCAGACGAAGATCATATAAAAGAAGCTGACTTTTTCGGAATCGCAACAGGCAACAAAATGCCCGATAAATTTGCACGTACAGGCTTTCACGCTGAAAAAAGTAAAAATGTTGATGCACCTATTATCAGCGAGTTTTCTTTAACAATGGAGTGCGAATTATTAGAAGTCCGCGAAATGTACGGGGACTTTAGAGTCGTCGGCAAAATTGTAAATGTCATAGCGGACGAAAATATTTTGAATTCAGCCGGAAAAGTTGACCCGTCGAAATTAAAAGCTGTAATGTTTGATCAATATAATATGGAATATTACGCTACTGGCGGAAAAGTTGCTAAAGCATGGAATGCCGGAGCCGGACTCATGAAAGAATAAAATTTTTACAGCGGTTCTCACTCATTCAAGCAAGAGCCGCTGTTATTTATTCAAGTTCTGAGTAAATTTGCAGTCTCTGATCAAGTTTAGTATTTCTTTGTGAAATTTTATTATTATTTACTGCGCAGTAAATAGCCTTCTCTTCTCCTACTAAGATTAATGACTCTTTAGCGCGCGTTACTCCAGTATAAAGCAAATTTCTCTGAAGCATTATATATTGAGACATCATAATGGGAATTATAATTTTTTTGTATTCACAGCCCTGTGATTTATGTATAGTAATCGCATAAGCAAGTACTAAATTTTCAAGCTCTGAATATTCATATTTTATATTATTTCTTGTCTCGTCAAAACTCACTGTTAAAGAATTATTAATCTTGTCAATAGAAGTTATTATACCTATATCGCCATTATAGACGGATTTATTATAATCGTTTTTTATCTGCATGACTTTATCATTGATTCTATATTGAGTCTCCCCGCGCTGAATCACAAAATGTGAGTAATAAATTTCGGGAATATTCGGGAATGGATTAATAGCGTCTTGAATTAACTTATTTAAATTTGTAACGCCTATAATTCCCTTTCTCATGGGTGAAAGGACTTGCACATCTGCCCAGCTTTCTAGATTATCCGGAGGCATGTTCTCTTTACAGAATTTGATTATATAATCTGCTGCGATTTCTGGATCTTGTATCGGAGTAAAGAAAAAATCTGAGCTCTTATCGTCATTAAGATATGGCATAAAACCGTCATTTATTCTGTGAGCATTTATAGTAATTTTGCTGTCTTGTTCCTGCCTTTGAATGTGCTGTAATGCGTAATACGGGATAACTTGAGAGTTAATCATATCTGCTAGAACTTTTCCGGGGCCGACGCTCGGTAACTGGTCAATATCGCCTATAAAAATTAATTTCATGCCGACCGGTACAGCTTTTAATAAAGTATAAAGCAAATTTATATCAATCATTGAGGCCTCATCGATTATTAAAGTATCGCCGTCAAGAGGTTCGTTCTCGTCGTGTTCAGCATAACCGGGGAATCTTATTCCTACGAGTCTATGTATAGTCTTTGCTTGATGGCCTGTTACTTCTTCTAAACGCTTGGCCGCCCTTCCAGTGGGAGCAGCTAATAAAATTTTCCGGTGCTTATCTTCAGAGAGTTTTATAATTGCTCTTACTGCTGTAGTTTTTCCAGTGCCTGGCCCTCCTGTTATGATAAAGACTTGATTATTCATTGCTTGAGTAATTGCCTCAATTTGTTCGTCGCTTAAGTCAACAAGTTCGCCGTTTACTAAAATTTTGCCGTTGACACCCTTTTTTACCTGTTTATTAGTGATTTTTTTGCCGGATTTAGCGTTAAGAATCTTTATTAATTTTTCAGCTGATCCCTTTTCAGCATAATATATCTGAGGCAAATAATAAATATCGTCTTCAGATTTAATAAAATCATCGTCCTTTAACTTGTACAAATGCGACATAATTAATGCGTTGTGAATTTCTAGAATCTCTGAGGCTTTAATAATTAATTCGTCTTTACGCGCAAAACAGTGCCCATCATCAGCAAATTTTTCAAGGGTGTAAATTATTCCGGATCTGATTCTTTCGGGGCGTTCTTTACCGAATCCCATTTTATAAGCCGCATTATCAGCAGTCTTAAAGCCGACTCCTTCAATTTCTATGAGTTTATATGGATTCTTTGTAAGTACTTCTATACTTTGCTCGCCGTATTTATCATAAATTTTCATTGCTAGATTCGTGCTTAAATCATGACCCTTTAAGAAAATCATAATGTCTTGAATCTTTCTATATTCGTCCCAGCTGTCTTTAATCATAGCAAGTTTTGACTCGCCGATTCCGGGAATTTCCAGCAATCTATTTATATCATCATTCATAATTTTTATAGCGTCATTGCCGAATCTGTCAACTATACGGCGCGCCATCTCCTGACCTATACCCTTAAATAAGCCGCTCGCTAAATATTTTTCTATACTGTCTTCAGTAACTGGGTAAACTTCTTCGAAACTGTCAAAAACGAATTGACGGCCATATTTGGGATTAATTTTCCATTCACCGCGAAAATCAAAAGTAGTATCAGGATGAGGCTGCGGCATATGTCCTACTACAGTTATAAAACCGTAATCATCATTATTACATTTGAGAACACTATAGCCGTTTTCTTCATTGTGAAATGTAACGATTTTAATTAAACATTTTTTGAGTTTTTCCATCTATAAATCATATAACCTTTCTTTATTGCTTTAATTGAGGCGTTTATTTCATGTTTTGCGCTAAAATATTTTCAATGGACTCATCACGTCCGCAATAAAATCTAAATTCGCATTCCCTGCAAGTCTCATGAATATTAGTGCGTATATTAAAATTTTTGCTGCGAATCTGATTTATAATCTCGTCAAAACCGTTAATTATCTCGCTGGCTTCTGACTCGTTATAATTATAAATAATTTCGGGCGATGTGCCATTGTCGAACATGTAATATAATTTCAAGTTGTCGACCTTCTGCCCAGTCGTCTGTGAAAATATATAAGCGTAAATATTTAATTGCCGCTTGTGATTTTCGAGCCTGCTTCTATCATGATTAATATTTATATTAGGCTTTGTACCGGTTTTGAACTCTACAATTTCGAGCTTATTATCACTAAAGCAAATTAAATCAGCCCGCCCGTTAATTATATAGTCATCGCGTATAAATTTTAATTCACGTTCTGACTCTCTTATGCCTGACCAGTCATTACCGCGCAGAATCACA
>CAJOEQ010000030.1 GCA_905233515.1 uncultured Synergistales bacterium | reverse complement strand
GAGAACAATTTATTATTTACTCCTTCATTAATATAAACCTGAAAAATTTTTATTATTATAATATAGCGCGTGAAGTATTTTATATATCATGGAAAAATTTTTATAAATGCGTGAGTGTTTATTAAGAATCATGATAATTCGTAAAGTCTTTAATTTATGCTTTAAGATATAATTTTACGTGAACTAAAAAGGGGGAATAATAAATCACATGAAAAAATTTTTATTGCTCGCTGTAATTCTAGTGAGTTTATGCACAGTTTCACGAGCTGACGAATATTTTAACCGGCTTGATTTTAGTGATTATGATAACATTTTGCGCGTGAGTTTCAAGGGAGCATTCAGAAGTCAGGACTCTATAGCGTTTTGCTTTATCGTGCAGTCAAAAGAAGATATGATTTTCAGAGCTGATAACTCAGAAATTTTTGACGACAAAGGAAATAAATTTAATGATTCAAAATGGCTGATAGGACGTGAAGAGACTCGAATGCGTGAGATAATAGCAAATATTCCCATTAAGGCCGAATGTTATGTAAATATGCCGCGTTCTGAGTCTGAGTTTTTGCCCGTCATTGCCCGAGTGAGCTTTAATTTTAACGGAAAATGGCACGAATTTAGAAATATTCAGGTTCAGAACTGGCGCGAATGGGAAGATATAAAACGTGCTGCGAATATTAAATAATATAATATATTGTTTAGGAGGGGAAAATATAACATGAAAAAATTTTTTGCTGTAATTCTTGTATTATTGCTCTCATGCGGGAGTGCCTTTGCTTTATTTGAGTCTGACTCTGAAATTAATTCAGATTTTGAGTCATGGCTTGAGAACAAGAAAAAAATTAATCCGACTGATATAAAATTTGATGACGGCTTAAGAATCGAATATCTTGGCTCATATGTCTATAACGATGACGGGAATATTCACGTGTTTTTCATGGTAACATCAAAGATAGATACGACTTTAGACACTTCTGCGGGAATGCTCTACGATGACAAGGGCGGGCGGTTTTACCTTGAAAGCACAAGAATATCAGGCTATAGAGTTTCAAAACTTGATATAATCGAGAATGTGCCGACGGTAATTTTATTTGAATTTCCTACAGTTTATGAGAGAAAATTACGCAATAAAAATATTCGCAGTATAGCGAGCGCAAAATTTACAATCAATAATCACGAACTTGAATACAGGGGAGTCGCTGTTGAAAATTGGGCGGCATGTCTCGAAAAATTTAATCGTCTAGGCTTTATCACTAAGCGCGAATGGTTTCAACGTTAAAATTTTTTATAATTCGTGAAAGGAGGTGAGTCAAAAAAATTGCTCCCTGCATAAACACAGAGAGCATGAAAATTTTTTAGCACTTAACATATTTTTAAGAACTCATCCGAAAATCTTAAGCTCCGGCCAAGTTCGTAGAGTGCTTTTCTTAAAGGTTCAGGCTGAGTCTTCAAAATGGGACTTTGCTGCTTGAGTAATTCATAATAAAGATTTTGCGCGTCGTATAAACTCAAATGCCAGTTAAATTTTTCGCTGAATAACTTTATAAGCCCGTTCAAATCTTCCAGAGTCTCAACGTCAAAGCCAGTAGCACAGCTTTCAGACAAGATACTATTTATACAGTCAGAGAATGCGAATCTGATTTGTTCTTCTTCGGGGCTGATTTGCCAGAATGCAGCGAGCTCAAAATCACGTTTTATTCCTTCAACGTCGGGGGCGTGGGTCTCAAGTTTTTTCACGATTTCAGCCGTCAACGTAAATTCTGCAGCAGTTGTAATAATTGCCGGCGGTTTTGTCCCTAAAAGAGTCAAATATTCAAGCAATTGATCATAATCTTTAACAATGTCGCGTAGACTGTCTTCTAATTTGTGAATATCCTGCTGTAAAAGCTCGTTAATTACTCTGTGTCTTGCATTTGACGGAATATTATTTAAAGTAAATTGATCATAGCCGAATTTATTAAATAATAATTTTTCATGGTCAGGGCTGTCAAAGAGTGCCTTTAGTTCGTGCGGGTCAACTTGAGAGTCCGAGTCAGCCTTACAAATTCCGCAGGATATTAGACTCGTTTCAGTTTGAGGATGATTTTTTTTCACCGCGAAAATATAATCGCCTTCAACTTCTGTAATATTAGATTTAACGTGAACAGTCCCCGCAGAAAAATCCGCCGTACCTTCTCCGAGTCTTTCAGCATTTCCGGACATGTCCCAGCAGCCTTCTGAGAATTCAGAATTATAATCGCTCAATAAAGAATTAATCCCGAAATATGCGGCCATTTGCTTTAAATCTGCCCGGCCTTGTTTAGCTTTTAACTCGTAAATCTTTGCGCCGTCTTTTAACTCGTGAATATTGCTAGGTGCTTGAGCTAAAATTTTCAGGTATTCAGGCTCTAAATCGACATTAAATAATTTTTTAGCGAGTTCTATAGCTCTTGCTGCATAACGCATAATTTGCACGGGCTCAATTCTTGAGATCTCATCAAAGAACCACCCGCAGGAAGTGAACATTAAAAGCGAATTTCTTTGCATTTCAAGCAGCGATAAAACTTTGACTCTTTCTTCATGATTTAATTTTCTTGAGGCATTATCTTTTAAGAAAGCGTCAACATTTTCGGGGCTTCTGTCAAGAATCACGTCAATATATCTATTTCTAGCGTTCCAAGGGTCAATTAATAAATCGCTTGATTCATATAATTTCGCAAGTTCGTCGCGTAAAAAGTTCATTGCGTCCCTTAAAGGCTTTCTCCATTCGTGTGAGCAATTTGCTTCAGTCCCGCATGAACAGTTACTCCGCCAGCGTTCGACTCCGTGTGCACAGCTCCATGAAGAATTCTCGATGATTTTTACTTCTGACTCGGGCGGATAAAATGAGAGAAATTCCCCGTAAACTGTGAGTCTTGCTTCAGTTGAGTTATCAAGCGTATTCAGACAATAAGATAAAGCCATATCACCGTGTTTGTGATGATGTCCATATGATTCGCCGTCGGTTGCAACATGAGACAAAACAGGGAGTCCCGGCTCCGTGTGAGCGTTTATTAATTCTCGTGCGAATGTCCCGCCGTCATCGAGTAAACCGCCGAACGCAATTTTTTGCGATAATACGCCGTCATAGAAAAATAAAGCGATGCTCCGGCCTGAAGGTAAATTGCATTTATATGCGCAGGTTGAGTCAATTTTTGCGCCGCTTACGTCCTTCCAGCCGCCCCAGCCTATAGTCCTGACTGATTGAGCCTGCCAAGGTGATAAGACAGTGAATAAGATTCCATTTTCTGCGAGAACTTCAAGAGTTTCTGTATCGACTGCACATTCAGCGAGCCACATTCCTTCGGGCATTCGTTTAAAGCGTTTCCTAAAGTCAGCAATACCCCATTTTACTTGAGTCTCTTTATCGCGCCTTGAAGCAAGAGGCATGATTATATGATTATAAACTTGTGCCATTGCTGAGCCATGACCGGAGAATCTTTTAATGCTTTCTTTATCTGCGTCTAGTATACCTTGATAACATAAGGGGTCATTTTCTTCGAGCCAAGTTAAAAGAGTCGGGCCGATGTTAAAACTCATATGGGCGTAATTATTGCAAATTTTGATAATATCACCTTGTTGATTTAGTATTCTTGATGCGGCGTTTCGGCTGTAACACTCGGCAGAAATTCGTGCGTTCCAATCGTGCCAAGGTGATGCGCTTTCTTGAATTTCTACGGTTTCAAGCCAGGGATTTTCTCTCGGAGGCTGATAAAAATGTCCGTGAATACATACATAGCGCGGCAAAACTAACAACTCCTTTTGTGATAATTATTTTCTTGTATTTAATTATACTCATATGGAAAAATTACGCTATAACTTATCATTCCGCTAAAGGAGGTCTAATAACATGAGTATGACGAATAGTGAAAATTCAAAATGTCATGCGATAATTCATTCAGCCGCTGTAGCTGCCGGAGCTATAGGTGCAGGTCTGGCACAAATTCCGCTCTCGGATAACTTGTTAATTATGCCCATTCAAATTGGAATGGTTACATCGCTTGGAAATGTATTCGGAAAGAGTTTAACTGAATCGACAATAAAGAGTCTTATCGCTTCAGCCTCAGCAACAGTTATAGGCAGGTCAGCCTCTCAGGCCTTGCTCGGATGGATTCCATTGTTAGGTAACGCGATCAATGCTTCTACTGCATTCACTCTCACAGAGGCAATCGGCTGGGTAATTGCGAATAACTTTGCGGATGAAGCTGAACAGGAAAAACAAAGGGTTGCAGAGGAAGAACACCGAAAAGCTGAAGAACTTAGAATTGAACAGGAAAATAAATCATCACCTGTAACACCTGTAAAACTCACAATATTGCAGATATTAAGCACTGTATATAAATTCTTATTGGGCATAGTCAAATTCTTATGTTCGATTCCAAAATGGATCGCGTATGCAGTAAGCGGTATCTGGAGAGCTTTACGGGGTTTAGTGGGTATGCTATGGGGACTGCTCAGCGGAAATGCATTTAATGTTCTCAAAACGGCGTGCTTTGGTATATGGAACGCTATATGTGCTTTTGTGGGGACTGTTTTTAATGCTGCCATTTTTGCAGTTGTAGCTTTCGGTACAGTGTGGGTAATTGATAAGATGAATCTACTTTCGCCGGAGTATTTAGCTTTATTGCGCGACTTTCTTAATTTTGTAAAATAGCCTGCGAGTAAAAGAATTGAATTCAGAAGGACATAACAATTCAGCTATTAGTTATTGTATATATTTCTAAATTTTAAGATAATCGGCGGAAATTCGTGCGTTCCATTAGATTTAAGATTATATTTATAGCTCGTTATTGTGCGTTTTACTCGATAATAGCGGGTATTTTTTTGCGTTATTATTACAACAAAAAACGACACCCCGCAAAATTTACAGAGTGCCGCGGAAAATTTAATAATTTATGCCTTGTGTAACTTGTTATAAAGAGTCTCAAAAATTTGCGGATTCTTAGCTAATAATCTAATCGGAATAATCATAAACGCCAGCACAAAGCAATTAAGCCATGAGTCAAGAGTCAGCGCGTGAACGTTTAAGAAATCCCCGCCGAACATGATAAATACATATTGCATGACGAAAATAAATAGCATTACTATAACGCAATTTCTTGATGAGGCCATAGCAAGCCCGTTAAAAGTAATTGCCATCATGAAGACTGCGAATACAGCCGAGCGCAAATAAATTATATTATCAGTCATGAATAATTTTCTAACTGGCGGCAGGAATAACACAGCTAAACATATAAACGTAATATAAGCTGCTCCCGTTAAAATTTCGCTCAACATTGTAGACGTTATAATATTTTCGTCTCTAGGTATTGGCTTCTCGTTCATGTATGAATCTCTCGGCGGTTCAGTCCCGAATGCTATAGCCGCTAAAGTGTCCATTGCGAGATTAATTAATAAAAGCTGTATAACAGTCAATACTACATTTTGACCGAACAGAGGCCCAAGAAAACAAATTAACACGGCTGAAACGTTGACAGTAAGCTGAAATACAAGAAATTTGCGTATACTCTTGAACATTGTGCGGCCATATAAAATTGCTTTAGCGATTGATTTAAAATTGTCGTCTAAAATTGTAATGTCTCCGGCCTCTTTTGCTACTTCAGTCCCTGATCCCATAGCAAAACCGACATCAGCTTTTTTCAGTGCCGGCGAGTCATTTACTCCGTCACCAGTCATGCCGACAACTAAATTTAATTCTTGAGCGATTTTAACGAGTCTGCTTTTATCTGAAGGTAACGCACGAGAAATTACGCGCAAATTTGGTAATAACGCCTTTAATTCTGAGTCGCTCTTTTCGGCCATTTCCGCGCTTGTCATAGCAATTTCTTCAGGTTTAGTGATTAATCCTGCCTCACGTGCGATTGCTATAGCTGTTTCTTTGCGGTCTCCTGTTACCATGACGACTTGAATCCCCGCATTTCTGACTCGTTTTATGGCCTCGACTGCCTCTTTACGGACATTGTCGCGAATACTCAAGACACAAATTAATTGCATGCCGTCTTCTGAGTCCTTAGCAACTGCTAATAAACGCATAGCCCTGTCTGCTTGAGTATTTATATATTTGTCCAGCTTAGTTTTGCTTGTTATATTGACGCATTGAGGGATAATTTTTTCGGGCGCGCCTTTGTAATAGACTCTTCCGTCAATGAGAGTAAGACTCGACATTTTTTTATCGGAGTTAAACGCCTCGAATTCTTTAATATCTTGTTTAACCTTCATAATTTTTTCGAGCATAGTACTATCTTTCATGAATAAGGCCATTAAAGCGCGATCCGTACTATTTCCGCCGATTACTGAATTATCGCCGACGCTTGCACTGTTATTGACTCCTGCACCGATTAAAATATCTTCAAGTTTTGACGCGGGAATTGCTGTAATAGACTCATAGGCTTTTGCGTCAGGTAAGGCAATTTCTGCAATGCTTAACTTCCCTTCTGTAATAGTTCCTGTTTTGTCGCTGAATAAAATATTAAGACTCCCAGCAGTCTCAAGTCCGTTCAATTTTCGCACTAAAACATTATCGCCGGCCATCTGCATAGACTGGAATGACATGAGCATTGATGTTAACATAGGCAGACCTTCAGGAACAGCACACA
Source organism: uncultured Synergistales bacterium (assembly GCA_905233515.1). GTDB lineage: Bacteria > Synergistota > Synergistia > Synergistales > Aminobacteriaceae > JAFUXM01. Next base: position 1,365 of record CAJOEQ010000030.1, on the reverse strand, counting down.
CTACAATTGTAACAGCGACTGTTATAGCGTCAACGATTAATCTCATCCATCCGTAGAAATCCCCCGGTGCGCTCCCAGTCATAAGAGTTCTTGCTAAGATTCCTAGAATAATAGCAGCTGCTCCAGTATAGCCGAACATTGAAATTTGATGAGCTAATTTGCCGAGTTTAACTTGTAAAGGAGTCTTGCGTGTTTCTTCCTGAACTTCAAGAGCTAATTCACCGAATAAAGTTTTATCACCGACGACTAAAATTTTTAGATAGCCTTCACCTGAACATACAACAGTACCGCGATATACATAAAATTTATTAAGCAAATCTTTAACGTCATAGCCCTGATTGCTTGAGTCCGGTATTTTTTCGGCCTCTTCAGTTTCACCGTTTAAAGCGGATTGATCTACTTTTATAGCACCGTCGATTATTACGCCGTCCGCCGGGATTTTGTCCCCTGCCTGTAAAAAAATTATATCGCCTGTTACGACTTCACTTACATGGATCTCGTGAATTGTCCCATTGCGAATAACTTTTGTCATTTCTCCGGCTTCCTGTTCGGCTTTGAGTGCAGAGGCTTTATTTTCCTGCTGATATTCAGTATAAGAAGAGACTCCGGACGCAATTAATACAGCGATTAAGATTCCCACCGGCTCAAACCATTCAGCGCGTCCCATGAAAAATAAAACTAGCTGAATAACGAGTGCGCACAATAAAATAATAATCATTGGATCAGTTAGAGAGCCTAGAAATTTTTGATATAAAGACTCTCGCGGAAGTTCCGTTAAAGCATTTGAGCCATATTTAGCGCGGCTTTCCTGCACTTCTGAGTCGCTTAGGCCATTAAGTTCAATCATGTAAAAATTTCCTCCTGTTTATAAGATTCAAGATTAAACAATTACAGTGATTATAACTGTATAGCGCGAAAAAATAAAATTTAATATAATTCGCTAAAATTTTTACGGTTTACATAATAATAAACTAGATAACCCAGCAGACACCATGACATAGAGAATAGCATAACTTGTTTTCCTGTTAATCTAGTAATTATCAGAGTGAAATATATCCATGATTTTTCTCGAAAAAATATAATCATAGCTATACACGGTATTACTAGCTGTTGACCTGATGAGCCTGAAGTGAAAGCTACTACTGCCATAGTATAAAGCATAAATAAATTTGTAAATTTTTCTCGTCTAAATATCCACGCGCTGACTGACATAAGAATAGCGAAAATTGCAAGTAAAATATCTGTATTTATATTAATATCTAGCCCGAATTGTTTAATTAAGCCAATGCCTAACAACGGAAAATTTTTAAATGATCTATACATGAAAACATTTTGTATAATTCCCTGTGAGCCTTCCTGCCAATA
>CAJOEQ010000029.1:11897-15817 GCA_905233515.1 uncultured Synergistales bacterium | reverse complement strand
GAAATAATTGATTTTACACAGCAGGATTTAGGCCGCAGACAGTCCGGAGAATTGCCAAAGATGACCGAGAAAATTTTACGCGATAATAATTTAGATTTCAGCGATTTAGATTATATTGCTTTAACGAACGGGCCGGGATATTTTACCGGAATCAGAGTCGGAGCTGCTTATGCGTCGGGGCTTGCTTATGCGGCAGGGGCGAAAATTATTCAAGTCTCAAGTCTGGAAATGTTAGCATTTAATTGCGATTATAAAAAAGTTTTGACGCTCATTTATGCGGGTCATGGCTTTGTTTATGCGTCGTGTAAAAATTTTCTTGAGAGCGGCGAATACTCACACGAGCAAATAAAATCTTGGCTTGTTAATAATTCTGACGCTCATATAATATCAGATGACTTTGACAGAATCGGCTTGAATGATTTAAATAATTTCTCGTTTGAAGTCGTAAAGCCTGATATAAAATCTTTATGTAATCTTGCATGTGAGAAAATAAATCTTGCTGTGAGTCCTATGGACTTAAAAATTTTATATTACCGCGCTCCTCAGGGAGTAAATAATTATTAATTTGTGAAAGGAGTAATTTATTTTGCAGTTCGCATATATATTTGATATAGTAATGGCCTTAGTCTTAGCATTTTTCTTGTATAGAGGATTCATGAACGGCTTTTCAGGTGAAATTATAGGGCTTGTCGGCTTAGTAGTAAGTTCTTTTTGTGCGTGGAAATTTTTAGATCCTGCTGTTGAATTATTTTTCCGTTATTTTGAGCATTCAAATTTAGATCGCACGATTGTATCATTTATTTGCGCAGTAGTTATATTTTTCGTGATAGAAATTATATTTGCTGTTATCGGCATGATTTTATCGTATTTAGTCCGAGTTACTAATTTGTCAGTGATGGATCATTTTTGCGGCATGTTAATTGGAGCTGTAAAAACTTGCTTTGTTATATTATTTATTTACGGAGTATTAATAACTTTTTCGCCGGTTATTCCAACTGATTGGATGAAAGAAAGCTACACAATGCAGGGAGCTTCACACGCTTGGCCTCATGTCAGGGATTTATTACAGTCAAAAGGCATTATGGACTTTTCGCACTTAAGCGGAGAAAAAAAATAAATGCGGCTTGATAACAGCATAATTGAAATATTAGAACTCGATAAAAATTTGCTCCCTTTTCGTGAAAATTTGCGCGGAGAATTAGGGGAGCTTGTTTTATCGAATTTGACTCCCTGTGAAGATTTTGACTCGTTAATAAAGCGTGATGATTTATTGCGTGAATGGCTTGATTTAATTGACAACAACGGCGAATTTAAATTTAACGCGAGTCTCGAGGCAGTATCTCCCATGTTCGCAGGTGCGAAAAAAAGCGGCATTTTATCAGGTGAGGAATTATTACGAGTCAGATTATTATTACAGTCAGCTAAAAATTTGCGTGAAGGACTTGCGCCCATTTCCGGAAATTATAAAGCAGTCGAGAATTTGCGGCACGGTATAAGAGATTTTGCGCCTGAAATTGATTCATTGAACGTGATAGAAGATTCGGGGCGGCTATCTGATAATGCATCTCACAAATTAAGTGAAATAAGACTCGAAATTGAGAATTTAAAGCGTAATGCACGCAGGATCTCGCAAAAATTATTTGAGGACTCTAATATAACTAACATGTTACAGGAGCGCGCAGTCTCATGGCGTGAAGGTAGATTTTTATTTCTAGTCAGGCAGGAATATATAAATCGCTTTCCGGGTCTTGCTGTTGAGCGTTCTGCATCTGGTAATTCTGTATATATGGAGCCTCGCGCATTGTCAAGCATAAATAACTCGCTTATAATTAAATCCCGCGACGAACACGACGAAGAGAGAATTATTTTACTTGAATTAACTCGCAGTATTTTATCCCGTGAGAATGCAATTATTAACGCTGAAAGAATTATAGGCACGTTTGATTTATTATGCGCTTGTGATTATTTAATTCGCGTTAAAAAATGGGTGCGGCCTGAATTGACTCGGGATAAATTTTTTAGACTCGTCGGAGCTCGTCATCCCATGCTGAAAGATAAAGCCGTGCCGATTGATATTTACTGCGGAAAAGAATTTAACTCACTTGTCATAACAGGATCTAACACGGGCGGCAAAACTGTAACTCTTAAAACAGCAGGAGTCTTAATAATTCTTGCTTGGCTTGGACTCCCTGTACCTGCTAGAGACGGGACTATAATAGGCACGTTTGACTCAATTTTTGCGGATATAGGCGATGAGCAGAGTATTGAGCAAAATCTTTCTACTTTTAGTTCACACCTGAAAAAAATTATTTATATTTTAAATCAATCAACGGACAAATCATTAATTTTGCTTGACGAGTTAGGAGCAGGAACAGATCCTCACGAGGGCGCGGCCTTAGGTGTTGCGATTCTTGAGACTTTGCGCGAAAAAGGCTGTATTACTCTAGCTACGACTCATCATAACCCTATTAAGCAATATGCTTTAATGACTCAGGGAGTCGAGACTGCCAGCATGGAATTTAATATAGAAAAATTAGAGCCTACTTATAAATTATTAATGGGAGTTCCAGGCCGTAGCAGTGCTTTATTAATCGCAAAACGTTATGGAATGCCCGAAAAAGTTTTAAAGCTCGCTCAAGGTTCACTTGATTCACGTGAATTGACGGCTGAAGACATCATGAGCGAACTTAACGAGAGAAAAGCAGCACTTGACAACGCAGAGAAAGAATTTCAGGACAAATTACACGAGGCCGAAGACTTGAGAAAGCAATATCAAAGCCGAGTCAAAGAAATTGACTATCAACGTGATAAAATCATGAAAGCAGCGGACTTGAAAGCAGAAAGATTTATAGCACGAGCCGAAGAGACTTCAAAGGATATAATACGCAGCATGGAGCAGTCAGCAAGAGATTTAGCTAGAAAAGGTTATAACGTTAAGAGACGAGAATTAAAAAATTTGCGTGATTTAGTAGATAAACGCCATCAGAAAAGAACTGAGCGCGAAATCGAAAACAGCCCGAAACCTTTTAATCCAGCACCGGGAGTTACTGCAATGGTAGCAGGATCGGGCTTTGTAGGAATCATTAACGAGATAAAAAATGGCCGCGCTTAAATATTGATGTACCAGTCTCGCAATTAATAGCAACTGACAAGAAAGCAAAAATCGCCACGCCTCCGATTGATACGAGTCATTTATTAGAGACTCCGAGTGTGCCGCCGTCTATTATGGTACGTGGTATGTTAGTAGGTGAGGCAATGCCGCTTGTAGAAAATTATTTAGATCGTGCTTACAGGTCAAATCATTCAGTCGTTACGATTATACACGGACGAGGTGAGGGAATTTTACGGCGTGAAGTTCATGCGTTGTGTTCTCGTTTAAGTTATGTAAAAAGTTTCAGGCTCGGCGGTGAAGGTGAAGGCGGATTCGGCGTTACTATAGTTACATTTAAATAATTCATAAAAATTTTTTGACAGTATAAAATTTTGAGTGTAGAATTATTCACGCTTTTAATTTCTTGAATATGAATATAAATATAAATTATTAACTCGAAAGGAGATTTTTGCAGAATGAGAAAATTTTTAAATAATACCCTCGCACTACTAGGACGCACTGCGGAGTCTCCGTCGTGTGTGTAATTTTAGCGCGCAGTTAAGAATTTGCATATAACACGGGGATCTGAGAAAACAAAAATTTTTCAGCCCCGTTTTTGTTATAGTTATTTAAGGAGGAATTTATTTAATGCGTCGAATTAAAATTTTTGATACCACTTTAAGAGATGGCGAACAGTCCCCGGGCTGCAGTATGAACTTAAGCGAAAAAATTGTAATGGCTCGTCAGCTTGATAAACTCGGAGTCGATATTATTGAGGCCGGTTTTGCGATTGCTTCTCCTATGGACTTTAAAAGCATTCAGGCTATAG
>CAJOEQ010000029.1:0-11856 GCA_905233515.1 uncultured Synergistales bacterium | reverse complement strand
GTGAAGGACGCGGCCAAACCTCGAATTCATGTATTTATCGCTACAAGTGATGTTCACATGCAATATAAATTAAGATTGACTCGTGAGCAGGTTTTGCAGACTATTACGGAAATGGTAAGCTATGCAAAATCTAAATGCAATGATATTGAATTCTCGGCTGAAGATGCTTCACGATCTGATAAAGAATTTCTTGCGCAGGCTTTCTCTAATGCAATCGCGGCAGGAGCTACGACAATTAACGTGCCTGATACTGTAGGATATTCGACTCCTCAAGAGATGGCCGAATTAATTAATTATCTGCGTGAACATGTAACAGGAATCGAAAACGTTGATATTTCCGTTCATTGTCATAATGATTTAGGAATGGGAGTCGCTAATTCTCTAGCATGCATAAAGGCCGGAGCTAATCAAGTCGAATGCACAGTAAACGGAATAGGTGAGCGCGCAGGAAATGCCAGCCTTGAAGAAATTGCTATGGCTTTACACACTCGACGAGATTTTTACGACGCTGATACGAATATAAATACTCGCGAAATTTATAAATCAAGCCGCTTATTAAGCAATATTACAGGAGTCCCGATTTCTCCTACAAAGCCAATAGTCGGAGCAAATGCCTTTGCACATGAGGCCGGAATTCATCAGCACGGAATGATTACGAACGCTCAGACTTATGAAATCATGAATCCTGACGAGATCGGCATACCTCATAGAGCTTTAGTACTCGGTAAACATTCAGGCAAGCACGCTTTACGAGAGAGACTCGAGACTATGGGCTATGAGATTCCAGACGAAGAACTCGAAGACATTTTTACGCGTTTCAAGAAATTAGCAGATGCTAAGAAAGTTATTACAAGTTCAGATTTAGAGGCTTTGACTCTTCACAGGTCTAGAGTCGTCAAGACAGAAAATAATTCGGCTCCGTTATGTCATCTTGTGAGTCATTCTATCACTTCAGGGAGCGACATTCCTAAACTTTCATATATTAAGCTCAAGCGCGGAGATAATTTCATGGAAGGAGTCGAATTCGGGGCGGGACCTCTTGACGCGGCATTTAAGGCAGTTAATAAAATGTTAGGCATTGAGGCAAGACTCGAAGATTTTAGCATTCGTGCAGTAACAGAAGGCGAGGACTCAATCGGTGAGGCAGTTGTAAAAATTTCTAGCTCTTCAACCGGTGAAATGTATACGGGCTCGGGAATTTCTACGGACATTGTAGAAGCGTCGTTACAGGCTTATATAAACGGAGTTAATAAAATGTTTGAGGCCGGCGAGTCAGTGCAATAAATAAAAATTTGCCCCCTTGTCATTTATTTTGCTTGAATAACGAGGGGGATTTATTTAATAATTTTCCAGTTCGTCTTTCACTGTTGTAGGCTCAGAATGTCCGGAATATAAAATTGTTTTCTCCGGAAGATTTAAAATTTTATGCTTTATGCTGTTATATAAATCTTGAGTGTTACTGCCGGGGTATCTATCACTGCCGGGACTGCCTTTAAAAATTGTATCGCCGACAAAAGCAATATTTTTATTCATGTCATAAAATGTAACTGAGTCTTCAGTATGGCCGGGCGTATGAATGACTCTGAGTGAATGACTCTCGCTAAGTTTTATAATATCGCCGTCATTAAAATATTGAGAATCATTAATTACTATATCGCCGCCGCAAAATCTTGATAAATTTTTCATTGGATCAGTGAGATATAACCGCCCTAATTTATGAGCATAGACAGCCGGGTAAATTTTCCCTCTGATCTCATGAATTCCGCCGAAATGGTCAAAATGTCCGTGAGTTAATAATATTTTATTGATTATCCAGCCATGAGACCAAGCAATATTAATTAATTTTCCGCCCTCTGCTCCCGGATCAATAATAAAGCATTTGCCCGCATTCTCATCCGCATAAAAATAGCAATTTGTCCAGAAAACGCCTTTAACTGGTACAGTTAAAATCATGATTAGCAGCCTTCAGCCCCGCATGAAAAATTATTATTTATATTGAGTCCACGTTTTAGAGTCTCCGTCATTGTCTCTAGAGATTGCGCGCCTGAAATATAATATTTATTCTCAATTACGAAAAACGGCACTGAATGAATACCAGTTTTATGCGCTTCTTGCTCGTCTTGTCTGACTTCTGACTCATATTTATTTGACGCGAGCAAGTTTTTAATTTCTGACTCGTCAAGCCCTGCACTAACTCCGGCATTTATAAGCACATCGGGATTTGCAAGTTCTAAATTTTCCGTGAAATATGCCGAGTATAAATTTTCGCTTAATTTTTCAGCAATTGATTTATCTTCTTTGCTTTGAGCTAATTTTGTGAGTCTATGTGCGTCAAGTGTATTTGTATATCTAGTACTAGCATAATTAAAATTTATTCCTGCATTTCTGCCCATTTCTGATATAGAATTAATGCGTGCTAGGGCTCGTTCTTGAGTGAGACCGTATTTAAGCGCAAAACGTTCGGGAGTTGTTGAAGTTACTTTTTTTGAGGCCGCTGGGTCAAGCTCAAAACTTTTCATTATGAGATTTAATTTTTCATTTGTGTGAAGATTAATAAATGCCTGCTTTAAAATTTTTTCGCCTATGTAGCAAAACGGACAAGCATAATCAGACCAGTAAATTACTTGCATAATAAAGCCTTCTTTCAGATTAAATAATAATATTGATTGAATGATAATAAATATAACGCGTTTTATTTCGCGATTATATATAACATGTTCTATAATGTCAAATTAATTTATGGCAAATACACTTGAAAAATTTTTGCCTGTTTGCGACTAAATATTGTGCATAAAGTTTAAAGGAGGAACGAAAATTTTGCAGAAATCAGGCCGTCCTGCTAAATCAGAAATAAATAATAACAGCCGTGAAGAATTAATTAATGCTGCAGCAAGAATAATATCACGTGAAGGCACTAATAATTTAACTATTCGCAATATCTGTCAGGAAGCAAATTTATCAATCGGGACATTTTATCATTTTTTCACTGATAAGAATGATTTAATCATGACATTTATAACTGAGCCGTCATTTAGTGATATAAAACTTTTATCGCCTTTAAATAATATCTCACAAAGAATCACGGAATTATATAATTTTCTGATTCAGCGTTATATCAAATTCGGGCGTGAATTCGTGAAAAGTTTTTATAATCCGTGTAATAAAATTTTGTCGGCTTATATGGGAGAACATGAGAATAAATTTTTATCAGGCTCTATAATGGAACGCAGTGAGCAGGAACTAAATAATGCCCTCGCAGAAAATATTATAAAATTGCCTGAAAATATCAGCACTCACGAAATCGCTTCAGATATTTGTACGATCGTAAAAGGCTGCGTCTTTGAGTGGTGCTTATGTGATGACGATATAAATATTTATTCTTTGACTGAAAGAATCATAGCAAATTATATGTCAAAATATGTATAATTATGCAAATTAATTTTTCAAATTTTAAAGGGGGTAAAACTTTCATGGGAATGACAATGACTCAAAAGATTCTCGCGCGTCATGCGGGACTCGATGAGGTTCACTCAGGGCAATTAATTCAAGCAAAATTAGATTTAGTTATGGGCAATGACATAACAAGCCCGGTAGCAATTAATGAATTTGAGTCAGCAGGTTTTAATGAAGTATTTGACTCAAAAAAAGTTGTTATGGTAATGGATCACTTCACGCCCAATAAAGATATAAAATCAGCGACTCAATGTAAACAATGCCGAGTATTTGCGAAAAGATTCGGGCTGAAAAATTTCTTTGATGTCGGAGAAATGGGAATCGAACACGCTTTATTACCTGAAAAAGGACTAGTCGCACCCGGTGAGGCAATTATCGGAGCAGACTCTCACACTTGCACTTATGGAGCTGTAAATGCGGGCGCGGCAATGGCGGCAGGTTATACATGGTTTAAAGTTCCTGCGGCGATTCGTGTAAATGTAACTGGTAAGAAAAAAAATTTTGTCTCAGGTAAAGACTTAATATTATACTTAATCGGCAAAATCGGCGTTGATGGAGCATTATATAAATCTCTTGAGTTTTCCGGCGAAGGCTTAAAAGAATTAACTATGTCAGATAGATTGACTATAGCAAATATGGCTATTGAAGCAGGCGCGAAAAATGGAATCTTCCCAGTCGATGACATAACACGTGAATTTTTGCGTGAACGAGTTAAACGCGAATGGACAGCTTATTATCCCGACGAGTCAGCCGAATATGAAAGTGTTGTAGAGCTTGACTTGAATGATATAGACTGCACAGTCTCATGGCCTCATTTGCCGGAAAATGCCAAGCCCGCCGCTGAAGGCAAAAATATAAAAATTGATCAAATTGTAATCGGCTCATGCACGAACGGACGAATTGACGACATGAAAGCCGCCGCAGAAATTTTGAAGGGTCATCACTTGGCCGAAGGTGTAAGAGGAATAATTATTCCTGCGACTCAAAGCGTTTACCGTGAATGTATAAAACTCGGTTATGTTGATATATTTCTTGATGCCGGCTGTATAGTATCGACTCCGACCTGCGGGCCATGTTTAGGCGGTCATATGGGAGTCCTTGCTGCTGGTGAACGCTGTGTATCGACTACAAATAGAAATTTTGTCGGACGCATGGGACATATTGACAGTGAAGTTTATTTAGCTTCTCCGGCTGTTGCTGCTGCGTCAGGTATAACAGGATTTATAACTCATCCTAAGGAGGTTATATAAATGCGCGCTCATAAATACGGCGATCACGTTGATACAGATGTAATAATTCCAGCTCGTTATTTAGCAAGTCAGGACGAGAAAGAATTAGCCTCACATTGTATGGAAGATATTGACAAAAATTTTCATGCCAAAGTCAAAACCGGTGATATTATAGTTGCAGGGTTAAATTTCGGGTGCGGTTCGTCCCGTGAACATGCGCCAGTTGCTATAAAAGCGTCGGGAATTTCTTGTGTAATCGCAAAAAGTTTCGCGCGAATCTTTTACCGTAATGCTATAAATATCGGTCTTGCAATTCTTGAATGTCCTGAAGCAGCCGAAAATATTTCAGACAATGACGAAGTAAGCATAAATTTTGATACCGGTGAAATTAAGGACTTAACGCAGAATAAAATCTATCAAGCTGAACCGTTCCCCGAATTTATTAAGAACATGATAAACGAGGGCGGATTAATGGCATCGCTCAAGCATAATTTAAAGAAGGGAGATTAATTCATGAAAAAAATAGCAGTTATTCCCGGTGATGGAATCGGTCCGGAAGTAATAGGCGCGACTCTTGAAGTGTTAGAACGAGTCGGGAAATTTGAATTTAAAAGTGTAGCAATGGGAGGCAATGCAATCGACAAATACGGCGACCCCTTACCAGCAGAGAGTTTAAAAATTTGTCAGGACTCAGACGCTACACTGTTAGGAGCAGTAGGAGGGCCGAAATGGGACAATCAACCGCCTGAAAAACGCCCTGAAAAAGGTTTACTGGGAATTCGTGCAGGCTTGAAAGTTTTTGCTAATATAAGACCTGCGAAAATTTTTGCCCCGTTAGCAAGTGCCTGCCCATTACGTAAAGACATCGCCGAAAAGGGAATAGATTTTATTATCGTGCGAGAATTAACCGGCGGAATTTATTTCGGTGAACATAAATATTTCACGACTCCTGAAGGTGAACGCGCTGCGAGTGATTTAATGCAGTATTCAGAACACGAAATCAGACGAATAGCCCACGTTGCTTTTAAAATGGCTATGGGACGGCGCAAAATTGTTACTTCTGTTGATAAAGCAAATATATTAAACACTTCACGATTCTGGCGCGAAATTGTCGAAGACGTTGCAAAAGAATATCCAGAAGTAAAATTAAATCATTTATACGTAGATAATGCTTCTATGCAGTTAATTAGAGTCCCTTCTGAATTTGACGTAATAGTAACTGAAAACACTTTCGGCGATATATTATCAGATGAGGCGAGTCAAATTGTCGGCTCAATCGGAATGATTCCAAGTGCCAGCTTAGGAGAAGACAACAGGGGACTTTATGAACCTATTCACGGATCAGCTCCTGACATTGCCGGCCAAGATAAAGCAAACCCGATCGGGACAATTTTAGCAGGTGCTATGATGCTGCGTTATAGTTTTGCTATGAATAATGAAGCTGACAAGATAGAAAACGCCGTCGACTCAGTTTTGCGTGAGGGATTGAGGACTCCCGATATTTTTGTGAAGTCTGAAGGTACGAAATTAATAACAGGCTCACAAATGAAAGCAGCAATTATCGAGAAATTATAATTTATACTGAAATAAAACGCTCCCTGATTGTGAGTTATTATTTATTAGTCAGTGGAGCAAATTTTTATATGTTGATTCACGAAAAAAATTTTTGTGCTATAATCTTTCATGCGTGGAAACGTGGCCGAGCGGTCGAAGGCGTGCGCTTGGAGAGCGTAAGAGCAGAAATGCTCCCAGAGTTCGAATCTCTGCGTTTCCGTTAAAATCAAGCTCCCCTGATTATGAGTCAGGAGAGCAATTTTTTTAATTCATGCAATCATACACGAACGCCGGCGGAATATTGAACATTACAAAGCGAGTTTTAATTTTCGCAAATTTTTTCTGCAAGACATGCCGCATTATTGATGAGTACTGATAAGCTATAAAATGTCCTTCAGGCTTAAGAGCTTTAATAACAGCGTCTAAGATTCTTACTGTCATTTTTCTCGGCAAAACTGTAAAAGGCAGACTCGATATTACATAATCAAGTTTATTTATTCCGATTTCCTGCATATGAGTTAATAATTTCTGTGCATCGCTGTGAAGTGTTAAGCCCTTGTGCGTGTGATGTTCTTCTTTGATTAATTTCTGCAGATCCGGGTCAATCTCGAAAACTAAAATTTTTGAGTCGTCTTTTGCGCGTTTTACTATTTCACGAGTAAATACTCCTGTACCTGCTCCAAGTTCAGCGATATAATTTGCTTCGTCCCAGTTGACGCGATCTAACATTGCACGAGTCAAAAATTTAGAACTCGGAGTAACGCTGCCGATTCTACCGGGCGATTTTGCAAAACGTTTCAGAAATATAAATTTTTCTCTGAAGTGCAATTTTTTGTCCTCCTGTAAATTATGAATCTTTTATATTATCTTTTATATTATTATACCTGTGAGATTATATTTTGCGGCAAATTGTTATAATGAGTCCCCGCTTTGCTTAATTTTGCCCATTTTATAGCTATTAAAAATTTCGCAAAAAAAATTTATTATTTCAGCAATGTGCTATTATTTAGCGTAAATTATAATTTATACGTGTTATAAAAAGGGGGCAATTTTTTCATGACAGAACGCAAAAAACTTGTAGTCTTGACCGGTGCAGGAATTAGCGCAGAAAGCGGCTTTCAAACTTTTAGGGACTCCGGCGGCTTATGGGAAAAATACAACGTTGAAGATGTTGCAAGTATTCAAGGCTGGTACAGGAATCCGAAATTAATTACTGATTTCTACAATAATTTGCGTGAACAGTTAGAGAAAGCACAGCCAAATGAAGGCCATAAAATTTTAGCTGAACTCGAAAAATATTTTGACGTTCATATAATCACCCAGAATGTAGACAACTTACACGAACGCGCAGGAAGTACAAAAGTTTTGCATTTACACGGAGATTTGACTCAAGCGCGGCCAGTTAATAACGAAAATAAAATTATAAATATAGGTTATCGCAAAATGGAATATGACGAGAAAGACTCAGACGGTGAATTATTGCGGCCTAATATTGTCTGGTTCGGTGAAGCAGTCCCGATGATTACTGAAGCAGCCCGTTTAGTTCGTAATGCTGATATTTTTGCTGTAATAGGCTCTTCACTTGTTGTATATCCTGCGGCGGGGTTAGTTCATGATTTGCGCAGTAAAGCTAAAGCGTATTTAATCGACCCTAAAGAAGTAGACGTGCCCGGCTGGCTTAATTTTCACGTAATAAAAGAAGTAGCCTCAAAAGGTGTAGCAATTATGCGCGATGAGTTATTAAAGGAGGAATTATAAAAATGGCGTTTTCTAGATGGAAAGATGTTCCCGAAGTAAATCAAGCTGTAGAAAAATTAGACGATTATAATTATAAATATCGCAAGTTACTAGCAACCGGAAAAACTGACGACAAAGTGCAGGCCGCTAAAATTTGGCAGAATATGTCTAGCTGTTACTGGGAAATTTTATTTGCAATCGTTGACGCTCAGACGAAAAATAATCCGGAAATCTTGCAATTTGACGACGAAGAAAGAATATTTATTGATTTAGGCAGCATTCCGGGATTAATTAATTTAAGCAAGGATTTTGACGCAAATAAATATCTAGCTTCTAAGTGTGCAGGTGGGATTTTGCCGGCTTTGACTCTTTCTGATTATATTGCTGAATGCTGGGCAGCTATAAACGGAACAGAAAGCCCGACTCCTGTTATCGGCATGTCATTAGATGAGCGCATAAATTATTTAAACGGGGAATTATTGAGGACTCAGCAGGAAAGAAACTCATTTTTACGTGAAATTGATGACAATTACCCGAATAATTTAGACGTTCGGCAATTAATAGCTAACATGAATAGTTATTTAATTTCTGCTATGAAAGTCAACATGCGAGTCCCCGAATACAGAGAAGGCAGCGACTCAGTACGTCAGAAATTTGCTCAGGAGCGCAAGGCATATATTGACGCTGAAAAAAGTATATTATTATTAGTCTCATCTGCTCAGAAAAACGAGTCAAACCCTCTTCCGGCTCCTCAGGTAGAAAAATTTTTAGCTATTCATGACAAGACAAAAGTTATCGCTAAAAAGATTTTATATTCTCAGATTGACGCGGTGAAAATAGCTCGTCGAGTCAAAAAAATTTCTGATAACTGCTCCGGAATGTCCGCACAAATGAGACGAGGCGAATTAAAAAATATGCTCGTCAAGAAACGCGATTATTTGACAGTTCCCGCGAAAAATGCCCGTGCTGATACGTCTTTATTATGCCAGCCTGATTCAATGCCCGCAGATTACGCAAAAATGTATTCAATTCTTGAAGATTTTGACTCGCTTGATATAGAAATGTTCAACGTTCCCAGAGTCAGAATGTACGGGATTCCCAGAGCTATTTTTGTGCCCGGTCAAGGTCTAGGGAGCTATGACTGGCAAGATCACTCGTTATTAATTCCTGCGTTCCCTATAGGCGGCGAAGATAAATCAGCAAGTTATGCTCTCGGCACATTCAGATGGGACTCGGACGAAGATAGACGCTTAAAGACTCCCTATGAGCAGCAAATAAAAGAAAATCGCAAGAAATCTTTATTAGCACTTGCTGAAGGATTCTATAAAGATTATGCGCTTTGGATGACTAAAGAAAAGAAGGGTTATAGAATTCTCCCGCGAGAGACTCACAAAGTCTTTATAAACATGTTCACGGCCAAGCCTGAAGAGTAATTAATCATGCCTATAAATATACCCGGCGATTTGCCCGCAGTAAATGTATTAGTTCGAGAAAATATTTTTGTGATGACTCAAAGGCGCGCCCAGAGTCAGGATATTCGCCCGCTTAGAATCTTAATATTGAATCTCATGCCTACAAAGATAACGACTGAAACTCAATTAGCTAGATTACTGGGTAATACGCCTTTACAGGTCGAAATTGATTTAATGGCAATGAGCGGCAGGACTCCGAAAAATACCCCGATTGAACACATGATCGCATTCTATAAAAATTTTCCGAGCGTTAAAGCTAATTTTTATGACGGAATGATTATCACGGGCGCACCTGTTGAGCAAATGCCATTTGAAAGAGTTGATTATTGGCCTGAACTCTGCGACATTATGGAGTGGAGCAAGTCCCACGTTCACAGCACATTTCATATTTGCTGGGGAGCTCAAGCCGGGTTATATTATCATTATGGAGTGCCTAAAATTCATTTGCCGCGTAAAATGTTCGGAGTCTTCAAGCACAGAGTTACTCATAAAGGCTCGATTTTATTTCGCGGGTCGGACGATATTTTTATGGTACCTCATTCAAGACACACGACTATAATGCGCGGTGATATAGTGAAGATTCCTGCGCTGAAAATTTTAGCAGAGAGCGACGAGGCCGGAGTTTATGCGATTTCAACGAATGAAGGGCGGCAATTATTTATAACTGGACATTCAGAATATGACCCTGAGACTCTAGCACTTGAATATTTTCGTGATAAAAGACTCGGACTGGCTATTCACGTGCCTTATAATTACTTCCCGAATGACGACGACACAAAGACTCCTATTTGTACGTGGAGATCAAGCGCGAATTTATTATATTCAAACTGGCTGAATTATTTTGTGTATCAGCAAACGCCTTTTGACGCTCGAAATATTTCAGATTTGGACTTAAATAAACATGAATCAGACTAAGCCGTTATTTATAATTAAGCGTTACAGGCAAATTTTTGCAGCTTCGATTATAAATGAAAGTGTTGATTATCTTGTTTCATTGACTGACACGGTTATATCCGGAAATTTTATCAGCAAAGAGGCTCTTACAGCTGTCGGATTTGTGTCGCCGATATTATTAATCACGTTATTTATAGCTACGATAATAAATTCAGGCACAATGCTTGAATATTCTTATTATGTAGGACGTTCTGACAAAGACAGGGCGAATCAATATTTTAGTCAGGGCGTTATAATGGCTGTTACGTCGGGATTTACGCTCTTAGTTATATTTTTATTTATGCGCGAGGGATTTATAAACTTTCTTGATACTTCGCCCCTAATGAATGAATATGTGCGCGATTATTATAATATTATAATATTTTATTGTGCTCTCACGCCGTTTTCATATTTATTAGACAATACAGTAACAGCTGACGGTGGCGAAAAATTAGCAGCCTTTGCAAATGTTGTACAGATTATAGGCAATATAATTTTATCGATTATATTAGCAAATTTTTACGGAGTTAAGGGAGTTGCTTGGGCGAGTCTAATATGTAAAATATTATTTATAGTAACTGTAAGCCTTCATTTTTTGATAAGTAAAAGCGAGATAAAATTTTATTACAGTTTGAAATTGAATTATTGTCTAAAAATTTTCAAATCAGGAATAACGAGGGCTTATGCATACTGTACAAGTTCATTAATGATTCTTTCATTGAATAAATTTGCGGTTGAGTATTTAGACGCGAATACATTGCCGATAGTAGTCATAATAGAGAAACTTATTAGCTTGTCAAATTTATTTCTCGGACTATCTACAGCAATGAGACCCGTTCTTGTGAGTTTACGCGGCGAGAATAATACAAAATCTATGCGTTATTTAATGCGTTATGTATGTTTTGACATGGTAATTTTGAGCGGGATAATTTCATTTTTAATATATATATTTGCCCCGTATTTTGCTAAAATTTTCGGGATTAACAGCGGCTTAATCTTTCATGAGAGTATCAAGGCCGTGCGAATTATGGCAGCAAGTATAATTTTTCAGGCTGTTATGATAGTAATTTTTTGTTACTACACGTTTATAAATAAAAATTTTCTAGCTTTAACGATTGCTACTATAAAAGATTTTATTTGCCCGTTCTCGTTAATATTCTTGGAAGCAATAAATTTATACGTGAGTCTTGCGCTTGCTCAAGTTATTTCTATGATTATATGCGCTTTACTGGTATATATTATTTATGGGCGTGAGAGATTCCCTTTTTTGCTGCCTGCTGAGAATGACGAGAGAATATTTATATATGATTTTGAGCTTAACGAGGAGAACGCGGCTTTAATGTCTGAGACTGCATATAATTTATTACAAAAATTTGAAGTCAAGCCGAATATTATTAAAATTATGAGCCTTTGCATTGAAGATATATTATTATTAATCCGCGAAAAGAATCATAATAAAATTTTAAATGTAGAATGTA